>JAZSHG010000056.1:0-5970 GCA_045533135.1 Acutalibacteraceae bacterium | reverse complement strand
GACGGCTCGTCCAACTGCACCAGATTGTGCTGTCCTTTCTCGCGATTAAAAAACGCGGTCAGGAAGTCGGCGTTTTCCTGCGCGGCAAAAAACAAACAGTAGTGCTCATGCCGCTTGTCGGAACGGTAGATGCAGTGATGATATTCAAACGGACGGGTGAGAATAACACTGCCGCGCGAAACGGGATAGAGGTGGTTTTCCACCTCAAAAACGACGTCGCCGCTGAGGTTCACGTAAATTTCACACAGGTTGTGAATGTGCGAATCGTCTATGGGGTGTGCCGACGGCACCTGTAGGTCGTCATAGGTGACCGACAGCTCGGTCGCCGCCATATCCGTCAGTCGAACGGTGTTGGCATATTCGTGTTCCATAGCGATCCCTCCTTTACAATTGGTGATTATATCATATTTTTAGGTGAAAAGTATATATAAATATGAAAAAACATTTGCTAAAATAAAGAAAAGGAGTGGTAAGATGGACTATGCGTTAGTTATTGCCGCAACGGTGTTGCTGGCGGTGGATTTTTCCATTTCCAAGAAATATCAGTCGGTCGTCGGTACAGCACCTGCGGTGGGACTTTCTTTTAATATGATCAGTGGTCTGCTGACGGCGGTCATTTTCTGGGCGATCGGCGGTTTCAAGCTGTCCTTTTCACCTTTTTCGGCAATCCTGGCTTCTGCGATGGCGCTGTGCGGGCTGTTATACAGCCTTTTGGGTTTTCGCATACTCAAAACCGGGAATATGTCGCTTTACTCGCTGTTTTTGATGAGTGGCGGTATGTTGGTTCCTTATATATATGGTTTGTGGCGTTGGGATGAAGAGCCCGGCCCCTGGCGCATTTTGGGTGTTATATGTATCTTGACGGCGGTAGCGCTTTCTAATCGCGCCAAAAGCCAAGTCAGTGCCAAGCTTCTTTCCCTTTGTGCCGCTATTTTCCTACTCAACGGTATGGTGAGCATCCTTTCCAAGTGTCACCAGATCGAAATGGTGTACCCGACGGTGGAAAGTGCCGGTTTTGTCATGTACAGCGGTATTGCCCGAGCCATTTTCAGCGCCGCGGCTATTCCCTTTGCAAAACAAAAAGAAACGGTGAAAAGCAGCAACTTTTGGAAGTTCTCGCTCCTTCTCGCCGCAGGCTCTGCCGCAATCGGCGGCGTGTCGTATCTGTTCCAACTTATCGGTGCCGAAACATTGCCCGCCACGGTTTTGTATCCCATTGTGACGGGCGGTGCGATTTTGTTTTCTACCTTTGCGGGCAAGCTCTTTTTCAAAGAAAAAATATCCACAACACAATGGATCAGCGTGGGACTTTGCTTTGTGGGCACCTGTCTGTTTCTGTAAAATATAAGGAGGCTTTACCATGAAAAACTACCAAAATCCGGCGTCTGGACGTACTTACCGTGCGCTGCTGGCTGACCTTTCCGCGTTCCCTGTTTGCTTTACCTATGGCGGCAAGGATTACAGCGGTTTTGGCGACAGCGATATGGCTCATTTGGAGACCGCTGTCACCACCGACGACCAAAAAGAGACCACCGACAACATCTTCTTGCTGGCAGATACGCTGAAGATCACCCTCAAAACAGCCTTTTATCCGAGCCACGGCGCTTTTGAGTGGACGCTGTGGTTTGAAAACGTGACCGCCGACAACAGCGCCGTGCTGGAAAATGTGCGCACGGTGTACCACTTTACGGGCGCTCATCCCGTCTTGCGCGGTATTTACGGCGATCTTGTCAACCTATATCGCCCCTATGTATTTGATATTGCACAAGAAAAGGTGCATTTTGAAAGCAACAGCGGTCGTGCCACCCACGTCAATTTCCCTTACTTCAATCTGGAATACGGCAACGGCGGCGCGATGCTGGCTATCGGCTGGGCGGGCACCTGGACGGCAGAGTTTGAAAAAACCGCCGACGGCGTATGCTATGTGGCGCGCTCGGTCAACAATCTGAGAACCTATCTTAAGCCGCAGGAGAAGATTCGCACTGCGCTGTTTGCCGTGGCGCCCTATGCGGTGCGCGATGAACAGTATGCCACCAACTACTGGCGCGATTGGTACGTACAATGCAATATGCCCAAAGCGGATGGCGAGGGCAATCCGTTGGAGCCGTTTTCCACTTGGTGTATGGCGAACGATACGGGGTTGACCAACAGTGATGGCAGCATTTCGGAGCAACACGACACTTGGCGTCCCAGTCTTGAGGGGATGCTTGCACAAGATGCCAAGGTGGATTTTCGTTGGTTTGACGCCGGTTGGTACCAGACGCCCTATCTCGGAAGCGCCAAATCCTTTGTCAAAGGCGAGGACTGGTGGGATACGGTCGGCACTTGGGTGCTTGACCCCGAAAAGTGGCCCGGCGACAGCTTCTTACAGTCAACGGAGTTTGCCCGTCAAAACGGGATGAAAACGCTGATGTGGTTTGAACCTGAGCGCGTGACCTATCCCGACGATCTGGTGAAAAACTTTGGCTATAAACGTGACTGGGCGATCGAGCAGGAGGGCGTTGCCGTCATCTCCAATAACATCGGTGATAACGAATGCCGTCGCTGGACGACCGACCGCATCTGCAAGACCTTGCGTGAAAACAAGGTGGAGATGTATCGCGAGGATAACAACTGCGATGCCGCACAGCTGTGGGCGTTTTTAGATGCCCGTGACGGAGATGACCGCCTTGGCATCACCGAGTGTAAATTTATCAACGCCCACTATCAGATGTGGGACGACATTATCGATTGCACCAAATCCTATGGCGGCTGTGCCTTTGTGGATTCCTGCGCGAGCGGCGGCGGTCGCAATGACCTCGAATCTATGCGCCGCGGTGTGCCGCTGTTGCGCAGTGACTCCGACCGCACCTCCTCATCGTTGCGCCTGTCTATGACGTCTTCTTTCAATAAGTGGATCCCCTTCTGCGGTGCGAGCACGCGTGAGCAAAAAGAGCAGCATTCACTCACGGGCATAAGTGACGAGTACGTTTGGCGCGCCTCTTACCTGCCGTCGCTCAACGTGGTGGCCCAGTTTGTCTATCCTACCGAAGAGATGAAGGATTATGATATGCTGCGTTTCGGTCTTCGGGAGTGTAAAAGGGTGGCGCCCTATATGCTCAAGGAATTCTATCCGCTCACCCCGTGGCACTGCGAGCAAGAAACCAACGGCTTCACCGCCTACGCCTACTATGATCCCGATTCGCAAACGGGTTGTCTGTTGGCTTTCCGTCAGGAGACCTGCGAGGAGAGCGATCTTACCGTCACGTTGCCATTTGCGGGTGGAAATTGTCGACTCATCGATGAGGATAGTGATGAGTCCTATCCCGTTACAGACGGACAAGTGACCCTCCACTTTGCCGATGCACGCACTGCACGACTTCTTTGGATTGAAAACTAAAAGCGAAAAAGCGGGTGGCCACGAAGGACCATCCGCTTTTTCTCTATATGCATGCTGGGGAGGAAATCAATGTGCGGCAAATACAGAAATCGCCTGCTTGACGTTTTCCTGCATCGCTTTTTTGGCGTCGAGCAGGGCATCGTGGAACTGCGTGTAGGTTTTCTGCGAGATCGCCTCGCCGCCCGCCTTTGCCATATAGGTGTAGTAGTTGATCTTGCGTACGCCGCGGCGGATCACTTCGTAATAGTCCGCTTCGCTCACACCCGAGCCGCCGTGCATCACGATCGGCACTGCAATGCGCTCGCGAATAGCAGAGAGGCGCTCAAAATCAAGCTTGGGTGCATCTTTGTAGAAGCCGTGCGCCGTGCCAAAGGCACAGGCGAGGGCATCGACACCTGTGTTTTCTACAAAACGCGCCGCGGCATCGGGATCGGTGTAGATGGAGGTGTCGTTGCCGCCACCGCCTTCACGCGCACCCATCGAGCCGATCTCCGCTTCCACAGAAGCGCCGACCTCTTTGGCCCACGCGACCGCTTTGCGCGTGTTTTCGGTGTTTTCTTCTTCCGAAAGGGTGGAACCGTCATACATCACCGAGGTAAAGCCGAGGTCCAAACCACGTTTGACATAGTCAAGATCGGTGCCGTGATCAAGATGCACACACACAGGCACTTTGGCGGCCTTGGCAAATTGCAACATCACGGGGGCGATCTCATCCATCTTGCAAAGTCCCATCTCCTCGTGCACCTGTGCGTGCATCAGGATAACAGGCTCATTCGCCTCCTCAGCGGCGGCGATAACCGCTTGCAGGGCGGTCATGTTGGGGGTGTTAAACGAGCCGATGGCGATCTGTTTTTCTTCGGCAATCGCCAAAATCTCACGCAAATTGACTAACATTCAAAACGCTCCTTCAAAAGTCGGTTTGTCTGCCACAAAGCGGAAGGTGATCCCTGTCGTGGTAGTTTCATCGGGTTGCAAAAAGGCAAGTGTACCGTTTTGACGCAGAACATCGCGCCCGTCGGGGGTGCAGTTACCGGGCTCAAGTCCCAGCACGTAGTCGCGCTTGCCCATCATTTTCCACTCGGTAAAATAGGGCAGAGCGGTTTTGTCGTAGCACAGTACCACGCCCTTGTTGGCGGTGGGACTAAAAATGCCCACACGCGCCTCGCCGTCCTTTTGCGCCACGTCATAATAGTAGCAGCACTCCTCATAGCCGGCTTGCGGCGGCTCCATCTGCAACGCGGTATCCGCAAACTCTGCGGCGTGAGCGTTGCGCGGTGTGACGCCGATGTGGGGCACGGCCACAATGCTGTGCTCATCCAAAAGCGGATAGCCTATGTTGCAATGGTAGAGAATCATATAGGGAGAAGCGGTGTCCGCTTGGTTTTGCACGCTGTCGGTCACCGTAAAGGTGTTTTCTGCATAGGAAAACACGTATTGCCGTGTCATCACCAGCTTGCGGCCGAACAGGGCGGCATCCTCTACCTTCAGGCAGACGGTGAGTGCCTCATCGGTCTCGGTAATGCTGTTTACAGTGGCAGGAATATGTGAAATCGTGCCGTGAAGCGGCAAGTCTTCGCCATCGTCAGTGCAAGGAGAGCCCACCGCCGTCAAACCGCAGGTGGTGAAAAAGCCGGCGGTAAAGGATTTGAGAAAACCTGCGCCCACGTGGTCATAGTATTGTGGAGCCACATAACCGCAAGGGGCAAAATAGCCCATATTCTCGCCTAAAAAGCTCACGCGTGAAACGTCACCGGCGCGGTCGAGCGATAGCCACACCTCCAGCCCTTTGCCGTTGCGGACAAAGAGGAAGTGCATACCGTCGCCCTTGCCGTTTTGCAGGATATACGTTTCTGCACCACGGGTTTGCAAGGGATTGCCAACATAAGGGTTCATCAGTGTCACCTCACAGGTTTTTTACAGCGGTATACAGGTTGGCGTATTTTGCGTACAGGTCGGCATACACGGCGCGGCGAGTGGGATCGGGGGTAAAGGTCTTTCTGACCGTTGCCATTTTTGCTACCGTAGCGGCAAGATCGGTGTAAGCACCGACAGCCATACCGGCTACCGCCGCTGTACCTGCCGCGCCAACTTCTTTGCAGGAGAGTGCGGTGATGGCAGTATCCAGAATGTCCGCTTTGATTTGCAACCACACGTCGGAGGTGGCACCGCCGCCTGTGGCGCGGATCTCGTGGATATCCTGCGTGAAAGCACGCAAGGTACGGAAGTTGAGCAACATCTCGTAGGAGGTGCCTTCCATCAGCGCTTTGTAGAGCGCATATTTATCCGTTTCCAGTGTTATGCCCACAAAGGCCGCTTTGGCATCGTTGTCCATATAAGGCGTGGCGGCACCTGCAAAATGGGGCAGTACCAAAATACCGGTAGGGGCTTCGGGCACGCGGCCGTCAAGCAGAGCATAGACGTTTTCGCCGTTTTGGGCGGCAAGTGCCGCTTCCGCTTCGGCAAAGGTGTCACGGAACCATTTGAGGGTGGCACCGCCCGTAAAGGAAAGGGCGTAGCACACGTAGGTGCCGTCGAACACGTAAGGAACCACGGAATACCCTTCCTCATAGATCTCCTTTTCCTCGGGAACG
>JAZSHG010000256.1:0-2242 GCA_045533135.1 Acutalibacteraceae bacterium | reverse complement strand
TAGACCTCGTCGCTGATGTTGGGCGTTCCCTTGGAGAAGGTGGGCAACAGTTGGTCGCCTGCCACCTCGGGCGAGGTGCAGGCAACGTCGTTGCGATACTGTTCGCGCACCTTTTTGTCACGCAGGTTCGGCACCTCCATCGGGATGTTGCCCGCCAAGATGGAGCGGTAGGCGAACATACCGGGCAGGAACATATCCATCGCCTCATAGACGTCGATGATGTCGGCCTTTTCGTTGCCGAGAATTTTCTCCACAAAGTGGTACATACAGTAAAAATCGGAGCCGCCGTGCCCAAAGCCGTTGGCGATGTGGTCAAGCTCACGGGTGGGCTTGTAGGCGGTGGGCAGGTTGTGGCGGTATTCGCCATCGTAGCTGTCTGCGTTCACATACAAATAATGCACGTCGCCGAGCAGTGCGTCTTCGCGGGCGGATTCTGCGCGACCTTTGGAGCCGTTGATGGAATACCAGATGGAGTTTTTGTAAAGTCCGCCGTGCAGACTTTTGATGACACCGCCGTTTTCCAGCGTGACCAGCTCCATACCGTACGAGCCGGACTTGCGCCCCACACGCAGACAACGCGCATTCTGCGTGCCTTCCATGCCGATGACGGATACGGGGCGCAGACCGGTAGCGTGGATGATGGGACCGAGCGAGTGGGTGCAATAGAAGGTGGAATACATATTGTTGCGCCAGTGGTTTTTGTCACCGTAGGCAATACTCGGCCAAATGCTTTCGCAGTTGTGGAGATATTCACATTCGGCGTATTCCAGCTCGCCCAAAACATTCTCCTCATAGAGCTTTTTCATCTCATAAGGCGCCGGCATATAGCAATAATTTTCGCCGTAGGCATAGATAAGATCGCTTGCTTCGACCGTTTCGATCAGCTCGATAGCCTCTTTCATCGTCTGTGCAGGCAACACCTCGGAGAACACGTGCTTGCCTTCTTTAAGCGCACGGATGGCGAAGGGCGCATGCTCATTGGCGTAGTTTGCCAGCACCACCGCATCCATATCGTGCTTGATGAAGTCCTCAAAGTTGTCATAATAGGCGATATCTAAGCCGACGTTTTGCTCCTTTTGCCGTTCGAGCCCTTCGACCCACTTGTCGCAGATGGCGACCACTTCGGCATTTTGCGCCGCTTTGCAATAATTGATCATGCTGGTGCCGCGATAGGCACCCAACACGCCGATACGTACTTTCCCCATAAACAGACACCTCTTTCACTTTGTTCAAGTTTATTATAGCAAGTGAGAACCAAAAATAAATAGAAAATATCCATACAAAAATGTAAAAAGGTTGTTTTTTTGTTTGACAAACGGGTTTGGTTTTTCTATACTAAAAGCGAAAGGGGGCGGTTTTTACGGACAACCAGAATATCTGCCGTTTCATTTCCCGCCGCACCGATAAAGAATCCTTGCAAATTTTGCATTTTGTGCGCGAGACCAAACCGCCGTCCACTACAGAGATGGTGGCGCCCGGGTTTTATCGCCTCTGCCTTGTGACCAAGGGACGCGGCGTACTGCACACACAAGCCGCCGCCTATCCGTTGGAGGTGGGCGACGTCTTTTTTCAGTTGCCTGGCGTGCCGTCATCGCTGGAATATGATGATCGGCTGGAATATATGTACATAGGCTACGTGGGTGCCTATGCACAGGCGCTGACCGATAAACTGCGCCTGAGTGACCGTCGCTGTTATTTTTCAGGCTTTTCTCATCTGTTAGATCTATGGAAATCCGCCATCAAGGTGAATGAGCCGTTTGCGGATTTCGCCGCCGAAGGGGTGCTTTTGTTCACGCTTTCGGATATGGGCAGCCGCATGGGGGTGGGTGCTGATTCCAACAGACAGGAGCGCACAGCGTTTGCGCAGATCAAAAAGCATATTGACGACCATTTTTCCGACTCCGAACTGTCGTTGGAACAAATAGCGCACGACCTTAACTATAATGCCAAATATATCTCCACCCTTTTCAAGCGTCGTATGCAGGTTGGCGTGGCGGAATATATCAGTATCTTACGTGTGCAACAGGCTTGCACGCTGATGGAGGAGGGTATCACCTCGGTCAAGGATATTGCTTTTCTGTGTGGATTTCGCGACCCGCTCTATTTTTCCAAAGTGTTCAAATTGCGTATGGGAGTTTCTCCGCGCGGACACATGGCAGAACTGGCCAATAAAAGTGGGAAGGATGAGTGAGATGAAAAGTAAACCGTTAGTGGGCATTGACGCGCTGGGGCGCGCCACGCC
>JAZSHG010000135.1:0-4239 GCA_045533135.1 Acutalibacteraceae bacterium | reverse complement strand
ACAGTTACAAGCGGTGTTGTTTCCCGGTTATTTCAACGCCGCCAACGCCACAGCTGAGGAGATTCTGAAGGAAATTGCCGCCACCCTGCAGCAGCAGATTGCCGCCGCTTGCCGTTTCTCCGGCATGTCTGACGAAACCGCTGCCGATATGTGCACGACCTTCATGCAGGATCTTCCGCAAATCAAGGCGCTGTTACTTAAAGATATCATCGCTCTCTATAACGGCGACCCTGCAGCCAAGTGCCACGAAGAAGTGCTTTTGTGCTACCCCGGTTTTTACGCCATCTCTATTTATCGCTTGGCGCATCGTCTCTATCAGCTTAAAGTCCCCTTCCTGCCTCGTATCATGACCGAGTTTGCCCACGAGAAAACGGGCATTGACATTCATGCAGGCGCTACAATCGGTGAATATTTCTTTATTGACCACGGCACGGGTATTGTCATTGGTGAGACCACGGTGATTGGCGATCATGTCAAGCTCTATCAAGGCGTGACTTTGGGTGCTAAAAGCTTTGAACTTGATGAAAATGGCAATCCCATTAAAGATATTAAGCGTCATCCCAACATTGGTAACAACGTTATTATCTATGCAAACGCCACTATTTTGGGTGGTAACACCTTTATCGGTGACAACTGCGTTATCGGTGGTAACGTGTGGCTCACCCACTCGGTAGAACCCAATCAAGTTATCTATTACAGCGAGAAAAAGTGATAAAAAAAGAAACGCCGAGCGTTGCTCGGCGTTTCTTTTTATTCTAACATGCTCCAAAACTCTGCTTCGTCAATGATGCGCACGCCCAACTGCTGTGCCTTGGTAAGTTTGCTTCCTGCATCCTCACCGGCCAGCACGATTGAGGTCTTTTTAGAAACACTACCGCTGGTTTTGCCACCGTGTTGCTCAATCAACGCGGCTGCTTGATCGCGTTTTAACGTAGGCAACGTACCGGTCAGCACAAAGGTCATACCGGCAAAACGATCATCGGTGTTCTTTTGTGCGCAGGGCATTTGCAACCCCACCGCTTTCAACCGTTCTATTAATTCTTGCGTTGAGGGCAGTGCAAAGAAGCGCCATACACTGTCGGCCATAATCTCGCCAAAGCCATCGATCGCGCAAAGCTTCTCTCGGTCTGCTTGCATAACAGCATCTATGCTACCGAAGCGATCTGCTAACAGCTTGGCAGCTTTTTGTCCGATATGGCGCACACCTAAGCCATAAAGCACACGCGCAAGCTCCTGTTCCTTAGACTTTTCAATAGCCGTCAGCAAATTCTCCGCCGATTTTTCCCCCAAGCCTTCCAAAGAAGCTACCGCATCCTTTTCCAAGCGGTAAAGATCATCCAAATGCGCTACCAGTCCTGCATCGACCAACAATTCCAAAACTGCAGGGCCCAAGCCTTCAATATCCATTGCATCACGCGAAGCAAAATGGATCAGGTGTCGCAAGCGTTGTGCAGGGCAATCAGGGTTGGTACAGCGTAGTGCCGCCTCCCCTTCCTCACGCGTGACGATTTCACCGCAGGAGGGACAGCTTTGCGGCAACCGCACGGGTGTCGCATTGGGTAAATGCGATACCACGCGCACCACTTCGGGGATAATATCACCGGCCTTGCGCAATACCACCGTATCGCCAACACACAAGCCTTTTTCCCGGATGAAATCCTCATTATGCAAGGTCGCGCGACTGACAGTTGTTCCAGCCAAGGTGACAGGTTCAAAAATACCGGTTGGCGTTAATACGCCGGTACGTCCTACTGCCACTTCAACGTCCAACAGCGTGGTCATTTTTTCTTCAGGAGGATATTTATATGCCACCGCCCACTTGGGGAACTTAGAGGTGCTACCTAACTGTTCACGCTGTGCAAAATCATCCACCTTGATGACCGCACCGTCAATATCGAACGGCAAACCGGTGCGGTTTTCGCCAATGCGCGTTACTTCTGCCAGCACCTCTTCAATCGAGCCAGTACGCTTATAAAACGGAATGATCGGTAAGCCCAGTTCACGCATCCGTTCCAGTGACATCGCGTGAGAATCAGCCTGTTCGCCTTCTGCCAACTGCCAGTTAAAAATAAACAAATCCAGCTGGCGGTGCGCCGTTATGTGTGGATCTTTTTGACGCAAGGAACCAGCCGCGGCATTGCGAGGGTTTTTGAAAACCTTTTCCCCTTCCTCTTCCTGCTCTTGTACCAGCTTAGCAAATTGTTCACGCGGCATATATACCTCGCCGCGTACGATAATGCGCGGTACAGCCTGTGTCAGTTTGGCAGGAATACGCCGAATGGTGCGCAGGTTGGCCGTAACGTCTTCACCGGTTTGCCCATCACCGCGTGTGGCGCCTTGCACGAACTGACCATCAATATATTCCAAGGCGATAGATAAACCGTCAATTTTCGGCTCGACCACATAAACAGGGTTAGCAATGGTTTCTCTCACACGCGCATCAAATTCACGCAATTCCTCAAAAGAAAACACATCCTGCAAGCTGCTCAGCGGCACTTCATGTTGCACAGGCGTAAATAACGACGACCGTTCTCCATGCACACGTTGCGTGTAAGAGTCCGCTGTAATAAATTGCGGAAAGGCCTGCTCCAATTCCTTGAGCTCGCGAGTCAAGGCATCAAAAGCGTCATCCTCAATTTGCGGCGCATCGTTATCATAATATAGATGGCTGTGATAGTCTATCTCTGCCCGTAATGCTTCAATACGGGACTTGGCGGTTTCCGCTGTCATGGAAACTCCTCCGTTTGTTTTGATAATAATAGTATATCATATCCCCTCGTGAAATACAATGTTTTTGTAGCCTGTCACTCCTTTTCTCTTGACTTTTTCTCAGTTTCAAAGTATACTCTTAGTTGTGTGTGGATCTCTCTTTTCAACTACAAATCTATATTTCGAGGTGTGGCGCAATTGGTAGCGCGCTTGCTTTGGGAGCAAGATGCTGCAGGTTCGAGTCCTGTCACTTCGACCAAACAAAAAGGAAGAGCATTTGCTCTTCCTTTTTGATTAATCCAAGCGATATGATTGGATTGGCAGTGTTTTGCTACTGCGGTGCAATTGTTGATATCCAAGTGAGTAGATATATTCGCACATTTGGAAATGACAAAGCCGATGAGGAATCGTTTGATTCTTCATCGGCTTTTCTTATAGCCATAGTTATTTACAGTCTTTGCAAGAGTATTCGGGGACAGTGCGCTCATTGATGACCGATTCATAGAGCCGCCAACCGCCTGCAAGGTTATAGCAGTCGTAACCGTTGCCTGTGAGAATACGGCAAGCAAGGTAGGAACGAAGCCCCGAATGACAATGAACATAGACGGGTTTGTCCTTCGGAATTTCGTCAAGTCGCTCACGCAGGGAGTCAAGCGGAATATTAACAAAGCCATCGATCTTGCCCTGCATCACCTCAAACGGTGTACGGGTGTCGAGCAGGAATACACTGCCGTCGCGGGGAAGGTTTTCCACATCGTGCCAGAAGAACTGATTGAGCTTTCCGCTGACAATATTTTCAGCAACGAATCCGAGCATATTGACGGGGTCTTTTGCACTGCCGAAAGGCGGCGCATAGCAAAGTTCAAGGGTGGTAAGGTCGGTAATCTTAGCGCCAAAACGGATGGCGGTGGCAAGTACGTCCATGCGCTTGTCCACACCGTCAAAGCCTACGATCTGCGCACCGATGATCTTCAGTGTTTTCTTATCCCACAGCGCTTTTATTGACATCTGTGCAGCCCCTGGATAATAGGTGGCGTGGGATGCCGAATAGGTATAGGTCTTATCATAATCAATACCTGCCGCCCTAGCTGACTTTTCGTTAAGGCCCGTGGTGGCAACCGCCATATCAAAGAGTTTAAGCACCGCCGAGCCTTGCGTGCCGGTATAAACGCTCTCGTATCCTGCGATATTATCGGCGGCAATTCTGCCCTGCTTATTGGCAGGCCCGGCAAGCGGAATAAAGGCAGGCTTCTTTGTGATGTAATCCTCCACCTCAACCGCATCGCCTACGGCGTAAATGTTCGGAATATTGGTCTGCATTTTGTTGTTTACAATAATGCTTCCGCGCGGATTAAGTCCTATCCCGCAGTCACGTGCGATAGCGGTTTCGGGACGGACGCCCACCGACATAATGATCATATCGGCAGTGATCTCACCGTTTTGCAATATAACAGTGTTTCCGTTTATCGCCTTTACACCGTTATTCAGGTGCAGATAAATGCCTTTAGATTTGATATAGCGGTGAACATC
>JAZSHG010000035.1:0-4556 GCA_045533135.1 Acutalibacteraceae bacterium | reverse complement strand
GCGCGCCCGTAGGAAGTGCCCTTGGGGTATCCTCGACGGTCCGCGAGTACGCACCTGCGTTGCGGTTATATTTCGCCTATGCGGCGCGCACCTACTTTCTTTACGAAAAGAAAGTAGGCAAAGATCCGTTTAGGGGAACCCCTTTCGATGGGTTTCCCCTAAAAACCCCATCCACAGACGACCAAGGGGGTGACCACCCCCTTGGATCCCATTTAGGCTGTGCGCCGAGATGTAACAGCCCAGATGGATGAGGGTCTCTGCCCCTACAATGCAAATGCACCTACCTGCGTGACCTTGCCTTCCCCCTACGTGGGTAGCGAAGCGGCGCGAGCGCAATGAATGACAGTCCGGTGGACTGTCAGAACGCGAGCGTGACCGAGCCACAGCGAGACAGGTGCCGAGTGTAACGAGGCGGATGAGGGGATATAATCGCGGCGCGTCGAGACCGGCGCGCCCGACTGTCCGCCTCCGTCCGCAGACGGCGCATGGGGCAACAGGGACACCGCCGTTTCCATACACAGCAAACCAAAAAAGGAGGAGACATATCGTGTTAACAGGAGAAAACGCCATTTTGCGTGCGATCGCCCTTTTGGGCGTGTTGCCGACCGACAGCGGCGGCCAACCGCACGCGGCGCTGATGGCACACGGCGAAACCGCCGTAACAGCCATCACGCAGGAGCTATATTTGCAAGAAAACGGCACGCCACCGGACGAGCTACCGGATATTACCGCGCCGTTGCCGCTGTCCGAGACGGCGGCAGAAAACGTCCTGCCCTTTGGCGTGGCGATGATGCTCGCCTCTATGGTGGGGGATACCGCGCAGGAAAGCTATATGCGTGGGATGTACCGCCAAAAGAGGGGCCTGCTCACCCATTTTGCGCCCAAATCCGACTGCCTGCCTGTAAGCGAAGGCTGTTGAGAGGGGGCAGAGCATGAGCGTGACATATATCGGTGAGCAGAGCTTTCGCTTTCGCCTGCCGCCGCCTGTGGGCGGCTTGGACTTGTCGGTAACGCCGGAAGCGGTGGAGGCCGACCGTCTGTCCGACAGCGAAAATCTGTGGTGGGAAAGCGGAAAACTGCGCACCCGACCGGGATTGTATTCCGACAGCAGCCACAGGCGCTTTTTAGCTGTGCCCTTTCCGGAAGGGGACTTTATCTATGGCGGCGTGCGTGCCGCCGGCATCTCTGCCAAGGATAAAAACGGCAATCCTGTGGTGTGGGAGTATATTCGTCTTTTGGGGTCTGACCAACTGCGCGCATTTTGCCTGGACGAAAACGGTAAGGAAGTGCCGTTTTTGGGGGATGACGGCCAAGAGATGCAGACGTTTGATGCCCAGGCGGCGTTGGCGACCAACGATGAAACAGGGCATCCGCTGTTTTTCACCCCCAAGGGTGCGTTTAGCGTCACAGGCGAAAGTATGGGTGGACGCTGGACAAATGTGGAGGAGTTTTGCCACGTGCCGCTGATGCTGGTCGGCGGCTTTGGCACCGAAACCAAACAGAGCGAGCTGGCACAAGGGACGGCGTTTGAGGCCAAAAACCGCCTGACACCGCACTTTCAGGCGCAATATACCACCGACGGCAAGGGCATCTATTTTCACCTGCCGCTAAAAGGGCTGGACGAGGAGGATGTGGTGGCCACCTATGTGGATGGCGTGGGTGAAAAACACGTCTTCACCGTCCCCTATGATGACACGGTTTCGCCCTATAACGGCACGATGCGCTTGGCGGTTGACCGCGTGGCAGGCTGTGTGTGGTTTGAAAACACAAGCGGCATACCGTTTGCGGTGATCGCCAATACGCGCGGCGGTAACCTGACGGTGTCGGCGCAAAAAACAAATAAATCCGCGCGCGCACTGATACTTGGCATGCGCCTTTCGTGCTGGTTCGGCGGCGACAGCGGCGGCGCCGAAAAGGGTGCGCGCCTGTTTTTGGCAGGCAACCCCGATGCGCCCCATACACTGTGCTGGAGCGATACCAACAACGCGCTCTATTTCCCCGAAAGCAACGTGGCGTATATCGGCGATGCCACCCAAGCCATCACCGCGCTGGCCAAGCAGGATGACACCTTGGTCATCTTCAAGGAGCGCGAGATGTACGCCGCCACCTACACCGCCCAGGCGGTGCCCGAAAGCGCCTTTTTGGACGGCGAGCTTGGGGAGGTGACGGCGGTGACGGCATCCCTGCCCATCACGCCGTTGTCGGCAGACATCGGCTGTGACAGCCCCGAAACGATCGCACTTTGTCATAACCGCTTAGTGTGGGCCGACAGCCGCGGCGGCGTGTTCACCCTGCTGTCGCAAAATCCGTACAGCACCCGAAACATCCGCCCCCTGTCCGCGCCGATCGACGCAGGGCTCAAAGCACTGCCGGAAGCGGCGTGGAAAAATGCGTCGGCGGCCACCTATCGCGGCTGGTATCTGTTGCTCACAGGGGACACTGTGTGGGTGCTGCGCTATGACGATACCGCATTTGTGCGGTTTGGCAGTACCGACCGCAAATCCCAGCAGGCGCTTTGCTGGTACCGCTGGAACATCCCCTTGGCCAACGTCACCTGGCAACGGCTGATCAACGGCAAAGCCCCTGTGTTTTGTGGGCTGTATAACCAGGACGGCGCCCATTACCGCGTGCTGTATGTGCTCGACGGCGCGGTGGATATGGCCCCTGTGGCCACGTCGTTTGCCGCCACACCGGTGGCGTTTCGTGCCGCCACCGCCTGTGTGGATATGGGCGAGGCCGGACGGTTTAAGGATATCACCGGCCTGTGGCTGGACATCGCCTGCGACGGCAACGTGGCGTTGTCGCTGTCGGATGAGGAGGGCGGCATTTGGTACAACACCCAAGGCAGTGTCACACGCGGCTTGCGGATGTTGCCGTCCTTGCGCCGTGTGCGCCGCGTAAAGCTGTGCGTGTCCGGACAAGGGGTTGCCGCCTGGGGCGAAAGTGAATTTTCAGGTTGTAAGAAAGGATGGGTGCGCTGACAATGGCGACGATTTTGGAACAGATAGAGCGTGACCTTTTGCGCCGCGCCAAAGGAGAGGGCGCCGCCTATGCCAAGGCGCAAAAAGCGCGTTTGGAGCAGGAGCTTTTGGCGCTCAGAGAACAGACCAACGCCAAAAAAGCGGCGGCGGATGACGAGCAACGTGAAGCCGCTTTGGCGCAGGCTGACAAGGATGTGAAAACCGCCTCTGCGGCGGCGGTGAAGGAGGCGCTCGCACGTCTGCAGATCCGCGAACGTATGGCGCACAGCGGCCACAGGGGTGGCGGTCTGCAGTCCGCCGCCTTTCGCGGCGCGTCACAGGCGCGGCAGAAAAACCGCGTGCAGATGTTAAAAGCGCGCCGAGAAGCGCTTGACGCGATCAACGGCAAGGCGGCCGCGCTCTACCGCGCACTGGAGGCCGCCTATGCCCAAAAAGCGGATACCCTTATGCGTCAGACCGCGCAAAAAATCGAGGATAAACAAGCCTCGCTGGATGCCGATGCGCGTAAACAGGCCAAACAAATTGCCCGTTCTGCCAAAGGGTATGCGCAGTGGCAGGAAGGGCTGTACTGATGGGAGGTGCGCGATGGGCTATGCATTAAACGGCACCTGCCACGTGCTTCTTGGCGCGGATGAGTGGGTGACATCGGATTACGGCGCGCGCACCGACCCTGTCACGGGTAAAAAGGGCGCATTTCACCACGGCATCGACCTTGTAAGCCGTGGCGGTGAGCGCACCGTGGTCGCCTTTGCCGACGGCAAGGTGACCGCCACGCGCAATCGGTTTAGCGGCCCGACCACCGACGGCTCGGCCGGCAACTATGTCCGCCTTGACCACGGCGGTGGGATGTTCACCCTGTATAAGCATCTGAAAAAGGACAGCCTGCTTGTCAAAGCAGGCGATACCGTCAAAAAGGGACAGCCGCTTGCCACCATGGGCAATACAGGCCATGCTACAGGGGTGCATCTGCATTTTGACGTGGAAAAAGACGGCGTGCGCGTGAACCCGACGCCCTATCTGTTGGGGGAACGCCCTCTGTTGGCGGCCAAAACGCTGTTTGGCAACAGTGGGGATACGCCGACTGTCGTGTGGGGCGATACCCCTCACCCCGATATCGCCGCGTTGCAAAAGCTGTTGCGCCGTTTGGGGGACTATGGCGGCCCTGTGGATGGCGTGGCCGGCAAATATACCCTGCGCGGCGCTAAGCGCCATACGGTGAAAATATACACCGACGGCGACATCGCACGCTGGGTGCAACAACGGCTTAAAAGCATGGGATATTACGGCGGCTTGGTGGACGGCGAGCCGCGCAGTTTGACCGAAAAGGCCATCGCCGCCTTTGAGCGCGACTTTGCGCTGACGGCGGACAAAATGGTTGCCGACAACGATTGGTATTATCTGTTGGCTGTGGAAGGGTGAGAGGAGGAGAGAACCGTGACAGAAGTGATGACTGCGCTGATCTCGCTGGTGGGTGCCGCTATCGGCACCTTCGGCGGCATCTGGGCAGGGGCAAAGCTGACCGAGTATCGGTTGGCACAGTTGGAGAAAAAGGTGGATGCACACAATCAGTTTGCG
>JAZSHG010000017.1:0-3399 GCA_045533135.1 Acutalibacteraceae bacterium | reverse complement strand
CAGCCGCCAAACCTGTCGTCGGTAGTCTCGCACCCCAGCATCACCGCGCAAAGTGACAAGCCATCGCGTGTGGCGGTGGCGGACAGATTGTGCCCTGCTTTGGAGGTGGTACCGGTTTTTAGGCCTGTGGCGCCGGCGTAGTGCTTAATGAGCTTGTTGGTGTTGACCAGTTGAGATTTGCCGTCACGCAGGGTATCCATCCAAACGGTGGTATAGCGGATAATATCCGGATGCTCACGCATCAATTCACACGACATCAGCGCCACATCGCGTGCGCAGGAATAGGCTTCATCGTTGAGTCCACTGCAATCGAGAAAATGGGTGTCTTTCATCCCCAACTCATCCGCGCGGGTATTCATCCGCGCTACAAAACCTTCCACACTGCCGGCAATATGCTCCGCCAGCATTGCACAGGCGTCGTTGGCGGATACAATGCAGGCGGCTTTGAGCAGATCATCCACCGTCATTTGTTCGCCGGGCTCCAGCCATATCTGCGAGCCGCCCATAGAGGCGGCGGTGGGGGAGCAGGTGAGCGTGTCGGTATAGTCGAGCAGTCCATCGTCTATTGCCTCGATCACCAAAAGCAGAGTCATGATCTTGGTCACCGATGCAATGGGCAGATGCGCGGTGCTGTCCTTTTCGTACAGTACCGTACCCGTGGCAATATCCATCAGCACCGCGCCCTTGCCCTTGACATCCAACGCGGCGGCATCGGTGGGAAGTGTGAGCGGTTCCCAAACGGTGTCATCTTCCTTGGCCAATACCGAGGCTTCTATGCCTTCTTCGGTGTCGGTGATAAGGGTTTGCGCCGCCACCGATAGCGGCACACCCACCAAAAGCAAACAAAGCGCCATAGCACACAGTTTCCGTAACATACGCACATTCCCCCTTTGTGCTACCCTATGCGCCGCCTTGCACCGATATGCAACCGCAAAAAAGCCATTCGCTTTTGCGAACGGCTTTTTGTATGGTCTTATTTATCCGCTTCGGGCGGCAAACGGCGCCAAATACGCGTGTTCTCACGCACAATGCCGGCCAGCCAGCTGTTGATACAGTCGCCGGTCACACGCCACTGCCAGTTTTCACCGATGGTGGAGGGGGTGTTCATCCGCGCCTCACTACCGAGTCCCAAAAGATCTTGCATCGTAAGAATGGCGGTGTCGGCAGGACTGGCCAGTGCCGCCTTCATCATACACCAGTTGAGGCTATCATTTTCGTCCGCCTGCAAATAGGCGCGTGCATACGCCACCACGTCGGCAGGCGATTGCTTGGCCCAGCCGTTGATGGTGTCGTTGTCGTGCGTACCGGTGTATACCACGCAGTTGTGCGAGAAGTTGTGGGGGAGATAGTCGCTTTCTTCCTCGGGGTCAAAAGCAAACTGCAGCACCTTCATGCCGGGAAAACCGGTCGCTTTGAGCAATTTGTGCACCGCCGGTGTCAAGAAACCGAGATCCTCTGCAATAATGGGCAGTTCGCCGAGCTGTTCTTTCACTTTCTTAAACAGCTTGATACCGGGACCTTTTTTCCACTTGCCCTTTTTGGCGTTGACCGCCCCTGCAGGGATGGTGTAATAAGCCTCAAAGCCGCGGAAGTGGTCGATGCGCACCACGTCAAACAGGCGGCAAGCGGCGGCGATACGCTGACACCACCAACGGTAGCCGTCTGCGGCCATATCCTCCCAGCGGTACAGCGGGTTGCCCCAAAGCTGGCCATCCTCGGAAAAAGCGTCGGGCGGACAGCCTGCCACAGCGGTGGGACAGCTGTTTTCATCCAGGCAAAAGAGCGATGGGTTGGCCCATACGTCGGCGCTGTCCGCCGCCACGTAGATGGGCATGTCACCGATCAAGCGCACACCGTGCGCGTTGGCATAGTCCTTAACGCGCTCCCATTGCGCAAAGGCGAGGTATTGCAGCATCGTATAAAATGCCACATCATCAGCATATTGCTCGCGTGCTTTTTCCAGCGCGGCAGGCTCGCGCCGCACAAGCGGCGTTTCCCATTCTGTAAATGCCGCACCGTCATGGGCATCCTTAAGCGCCATAAACAGCGCATAATCGTTAAGCCAGTCAGCGTTTTTGACGCAAAAGGCATCATAATCCGTCGGCACAGCCGCAAAAAAGCGTGCCGCCGCCTTGCGCCAAATGGGATACCGCTTGTGATACAAAGCGGCATAGTCCACCTGCGTCGGATCGTCACCAAAGTTTACCGTCGCAAACTCCTGCTTTTTCAAAAGTCCCTCTTTCTCCAACAGGCGCAGATCAATAAAATAGGGGTTGAGCGCAAAGGCAGAGAAGGACTGATAGGGCGAATCGCCATAGGAGGTGGGGCCCAGCGGCAAAAGCTGCCAATAGGTCTGTCCTGCCTTTTCTAAAAAATCAATAAAATCAAAGGCTTCTTTGCCGAATGTTCCAATGCCGTAGGGGCTCGACAAAGAGGATATGTGTAACAAAATACCGCTGGTACGCAATTTGCAGTCACTCCTTACAAGGGTTGGTGTCGGTGCAGATTAAGCCAAAAAAGTTGTTGATCGCTGTCTGATAATGGGCGGTGGCCACCAAATAGGAAAAGCCGTGAATGGCGCCCTCGGCAACAATGTGATCAAACAGGTTGCGGCAAGCGGTGGCATTGCGCTCGCTACATTCAGGCGGCACAAAGGTGTCGGCTGTACCGTGTGCCAGCAATAACGGTAGAGGGGATTTTGCCACCGCTTTGGTGGTGTCGGTATCATAAAAAGAGAAGTGGGCCAGTCGCTTCGCCCAAAAGTTCATCGAGGGGATCATTAGCTTTGCAGGGACATGCATCTGCTTGCCCAAATGCACCATCTCATTGACGGCGCTGTCAAAGCCGCAGTCGGCAATCACGCCCTTGATCTGCGGCGGCAGATCGTGCCCCATCGCCAGCATCACAGTAGAGGCACCCATCGACAGCCCGTCAAGTGCTACTACCACATCCTCGCCGCAACGGTCAATGACATATTGTGCCCAAATCGGTACATCGCGGCTTTCCAATGCCCCAAAGGTCATATACTTACCTTCACTGCCATTTTGCGCACGCTGATCGACCACCAAAAGGTCCCAACCCAGCTCCAAAAATGCAGGAATGGCAAGTGAAAAATCAAACTCCGCATAGGAATTCCAACCGTGGAACATCATCAGCACGCGCTTATTTTGCGATGTGGCAGAAAAATAACGGGCGTGCAGTTTAAGGCCGTCAAAGCTTTGTACAAACACGTCTTCCGGCGTGAGTGCATGCACCTTTTGCAGGCCTTGGTCGATCGTGTCGATCAAAGCGGGGTCTGCCATTTTCTCCAGCTTTTTGAGCAGGAGCTTCTCATCGGCCAACCCGTGCGGCACACAGGCAAAGCGAAACAGTAGCCACGAAGCAAGCACCCACAGACCG
>JAZSHG010000164.1:0-9745 GCA_045533135.1 Acutalibacteraceae bacterium | reverse complement strand
GCAGCAGGGGCAGGCCGATGCGGTCGGCATAGGCAGCAACCTGCGGATCGAGGTGGTAATCGGGATCCTTGAACGTGAGAATCAGGGCGCAGGCACCGGAGTCCTTCACCGCGCGAATGAACTGCTGCAGGGACTGGACGTTGTCCAGACAGCCGATGGCGGTGGACAGGCGCCAACCGTCAATCACGCCCGCTGTGTGGCCACTGACACCGCCGCCATTATCCGGACGATGGATAGGATAGGTGGCAAAATGCCCCTTGGTGGGCCAGAACAGATGCTCAAACACATTGGTCATGCGGCGCAGATCGTCGGGATTCTTATCCAGACGATATACCGCGCACAGCGCGCGCAGATACCAGCTGTGGCTGGAAAGCTGTTGCTCAAAGATGATATCCTCGGCGAGTGGGCCGAAAAAGTCGTGCTCGTTGGTCTTTTCATCAAGCTGTGCACGCATCAAGGGCATACAGGGCACAATATTTCCTGTCATCTGCGCGTGGCAAGCAAACGCCAACAGCGCACGCCCCTCTTTGTCACCCGGCCAGTCATATTCGGGCGGTGCAAACACCTGATCGATCTGATAATACGGCTCGCAAAGCCGTTCGAAATTCTTTTGAATGCGGCAGGAGAGTTCCTCCACCGACAGCGGTAAAACAGTACCCATAGGTAGCCTCCACACAGGTGAAATATGTTAACAACACTATACCACAGCGCGTTTTATATCGTCAATGCCTTTTTGTGGGGAGTTGGGGCAAAAAAGCGTACAAAATGCCAAGCAGGGCAAAGGCGGTCGCCTTTGCCCTGCTTGCTATCAGTGTTATTCCACAACGATAATGGTATGTACGCCGAATTTCTCCACGTCCACGTGGATGTATTCGCCGTCGAAGGTGTAGTTCGGGGTGATATTCTCGGGTTGCAGGGTGACGCTTTGGGGCGCTTTGTCGGTCTTGATGGCAATGGTCAAGTCGCACAGCGGCGGGATTTCGCCGTAGCCACTGCCGTAGACGTCGCTATAATATTCGATCATATTGATCAGGCTGACACACAGCTTGCCGTCTTTTTTCAGCGGTACGATCTCCACGCTATTGGTGCCTTTTTCCAGATATGCCCAAGGTTTCGTGTCAACGGTGTCCAAAATGCGGCGCATCGTGTCGCGCTCGAAGGCTCTGTGCTTCTCACAATAATCCGCGATCATGTCCCAACCGATCAGCGTGACACTGCCCTTGCCGAACGGCTTGGTGATCGCCAAGGTGTGGGATGGCGCAGTGGGTGCCATAACGCCTTCAAAGGCGGTGACCAGCGGTGTGCCGCTCTCCTCGGCAAACAGCACCTTGTCGCCAATCGCATTGTAGAAATAGCCGCCCTCACTGATATAAAAGACACCGACGTCGCGTTTGTATGAAACGCCGACCTCCTTGGCAAACATCTCGCAGGCGTCCACGCCCGTGACGACCAGATTGCCGCCGTTTTCTGCAAAACGCACCAGCCCTTGCTTGATCTCGTCGGACAGACAGACCGCATCGGGGACGATGACGGTTTGGCGGTCGGCGAGCAATCCTTCGGTGACGTGATAATCGAATACGACGTCAGCAGGTCTGCCGCCGTCAAGGGCGATATCGCAGAGATAGCGTGCGTTTTGGCTGGGCCAATAGAGGCGGTCGCCGCCGTTTTTGTAGAAGTGGTCGCAATCGCTATACAATACGGCAACGTTTTTGAGCGGCGCGCCTTTGTAAAGCCACTCTTTACGCGCCCGCACGAAATCCGCGATCGTGGCCATATGCTCCATATCGACCATACGGATCTCGCCTTGTTTGGTCATCGAGTTGACGATCTGATAACCGCCGCCCTGCGAAATGGCAAAGGAAGCCTCACGCATCAGGCGCGACACGTGCTTTTGCGCGGCGGGGGCTGTGAAAGAGGATTTTTCGTCGGGAGTGCAGTCGCTGGCGCACCAGCTCATAATGTCCCAGGGCCGATCTTGCACGGCAAAGCAACGGGCGCCCATACGCGCCTCATGGGCAAAGGTGGCATCGCCCGACAGATAATCGATCTCGTCAATAGGTTTTTGCGGGGCAAAAAGGCCAAACATCCAGTTGCTCGTCATTTCGAAATGCGGCGCATCCTTTTTGACCTCGGACATCACGTGCTTTAAGAAGCCGATGAATTTTTCGCGCCAATAGGCTTTAAAGGCCATACGGGAAGGAGAAGTGGCTTCCTCGTCGATGTGGTCAAAGCCGCTCTCTTGATAAAATTTCTCCACTTCTGCGGGGCGGAAACTCGGGAAGGAAGCCCAGCAATCGCCGTCCAGCCACACACCGTCCAGTTTATATTTGAGCGCCAACTCTTTGAGCTGCGGAATCAGCTTCTCGTCGGCATAGGGAGAGGTGGGGTCGGTATTGTCCACGTCGGGGGTGCCGTCGGCGTGCACCACTGCCCATTCGGGATGGTTGCGGCAGGCGCATTTGTCATAGATGCCCGAGTGGTGCGCGATCAGCAAAATGCCGCGTTTGGCGGTCTCCTCGCGCAGGATTTTGAGATGATCGACCTCCAACCCGGGGGCAACGTCGCCGTATGCCGAGAAAAAGCTGGTGTAGCCGGGATGCCCTTTGGTGTCGATTTGCACGTATTCGGGCTTGACGGTGTCGAGATATTCCCCGAACTTTTCGGCGACCGTTTTGGTGCCGATGCCTTTGGTGTCCGCGATGGCGTGAAAATCAAAGTGAAGTCCAAAATAACAGTTTCCTCTTTTTGGCAAATGAAACAGCCCCTTCATGGTGTTTTCGATATATACTACCAACATTATAAAAACAAAAAACCGCCTTGACAAGGTGGTTTTTTGCAAGAAAATTTCCGCCAATTTTTATGGTTAATGCATATAGCTTACCAGTTGACCGACCAGCGAGGACGATAGCCGTCCTGTGCCGCTTCGTGTGTTACCCTTTCACGAAATGCGGAGGTGGCACAGCGCTCTGCAAGCTGGCGGTCAAATGCCTCGCTGTCAAGCGGCAGGTCGATCCATTGGTTATTGTTCCACGCGGACAGATAGGCGGTGTTAGAGAGCGTCAGCTCAAAAATGCCATCGGTGCCGCTTGCCAAAAGCGGTTCGCCGTGCAATATCGCATTGGCGAAGTTTTGCAAAATGCCCTGGTGTGCGGTTTCGGGGTGATCAGGGGTGTATTCGGTATAGGTGTGGGGGATTTCTGCAAAGCCTGTGGGACAGGAAAAGCAAAAGTCGCGCTCGCTTGTTTCCAGTTGCCAGTGCTTGAGTACGCCCTTTTCCAGCACAAGCTGTCCCCGGTCTCCGACGATTTCCAGACGGTTGGTGCCGGGGAATTCGCCTGTAGAGGTAACGAAACAGCCGGTGGCACCGTTTTCATATTCCACAAACAGTGTCGCCTCGTCCTCTACCTCAATGTTGTGATATTTGCCTACCGGGCAAAACGCCATCAAACGGGTGGGCATACCGCAGATCCACTGCCACAGATCGAGATTGTGCGGTGCTTGGTTGAGCAGCACACCGCCGCCTTCCCCTGCCCACGTGGCACGCCAGTCGCCCGAATCATAATAGGCTTGGGTGCGATACCAGTTGGTGATAAGCCAGTTGGTGCGCTTGATGGCGCCAATAGTGCCGCTTTGTACCAACTCGCGCGCCTTGGCGAACAAGGGGTTGGTGCGCTGATTAAACATGATCCCAAACACACAGTCGCTTTTGGTCGCCGCTTCATTAAGACGGCACGCGGCGGAAACCGTGATATCCACAGGCTTTTCGCACATCACATGAAGCCCTGCCTCCAGCGCCGCTTGCGCGATACGCGCATGAAGGCGGTGTGGGGTGGCAATGATGACGGCGTCAACCGTCTGACTGGTGATCAGCGCTTGCCAATCGCCAAAAAACGGCACGTTGGGGAATTTTTCCACGCAAATGGCACGCTTTTGGGGATCACAGTCGCAGACGGCGCCCAACGAAAGCCCGTCGACCGCACCTTTTTGCAGACAAACAGCGTGGGCAGTGCCCATGTTACCGATGCCTATGATACCCACCCGGATCGTGTTATTCATAGAAAACCCTCTCAAAATCCACAAGACTTCAAGTATTGATAACTGCGTTTGAGACAGGCGAAGGGATCCTCACCGTTGCAGTCGTCCTGCTCCACCAGCATATATTGTGTGCCGGCGGCCTCGGCTTTTTCAAATACGCGATCAAAGTTGATATTACCCTCGCCGATAACCGCCATTTTGCGCCCAAACGCAAAATCCTTTAGGTGGATGCAGGGGACACGTCCACTAAGCTGTTCAATATACTGTGCAGGGTCACCGCCACCGGCTTGCACCCAAAAGGTATCGAGCGTAAAGCCCATTTCGTCGGCAGGAATATCCGCCGCCATCTGCTTCAAAAAGGTGTGGCCGTTGATCCACCGCAACTCGTGGTCGTGGTTATGGTACATAAAGTATTTACCCTGTGCTTTGAGGGCCTGCATCACAGGGCGGTAAAGCTGCAAAAACTCCGCATAGCTACCGCTACCGTCGCCGTCATTCATCGGGAAGTGTCCCAACCCGACATAGCGGCAGTCGAACATATCGTGGTCGGCGGCCACGCCGACAGGATCGTTTTGCAAACGGTCGCCGGCGATGTGCGTCAGCACACAGCGCAGGCCGTTCTTTTCCAGCTCCTGCTTGATAAACTGTGCATCATAGGCGGCAGAAACGCCCGAAAGCTGTACGGTTTTGTAGCCGATATCCGCCACACGTTTGAGGCTTTCCGACAACCCCTCGGCGGTCTGGCAAAAATCACGAATGGTGTAAAATTGTGCACCGATCTCCATAAAACACCCTCCTTACAACAGCTTTTTTAATGCCGTGCAGGCGGCATCAAAAGCAGTGTTGTTGTCAGGATACGCAAAGGTATCCATTTTAGCGGCGGTTTCACCGTCAAATTCCAACGCCGCAAGCCCCTCAAACACGGTCAGATGCGGCTCAATGGTAAGCGCGTCACCGCCCAAAGCGGCAAAATCGGGCAAGATATCGGCAAGATAGCCGACACCGCAACCGGCAGGCACCACCTTGCCATCGGGCAGTGCATCTTTGATATGCAAATAGGCGGTGCGATGACGCAACAGTTGCCAGGCTTCTCGCACATCCTGCCCACACTGGATAAAGTTGGCAGGATCAAAGACGGCCTTGAGCGTGGGTAACGCACCCAGCAGGTCGGCACAGCGAGCGGCGTTATCGCCATAGATGCCCTTTTCATTTTCGTGGCAGAGTATCAAACTGCTCTTTTGGCCAAGCTCGCAAAGGACACCCAAACGATCGATCACCTCGTTGCGGCAATCCGCAGGATCAACACCTTCGGGAATGTAGAAAGAGAACAGGCGGTAGTGGGACGCGCCCAAAATCTCCGCCAACTCCAGGGTGTGCAAGAATTGCTCCTTGTGAGGGGCCAAATCATCGTGTACGCCAATTTTACCAATGGGTGAGCCGATAGACCAGACACAGAGTCCCCGGTCGTCCAGCTTGCGGCGAATCTCCTTGGCTTTTTCGACAGAGATGTTGACGATGTTTTCGCCGTCAACGCCGCGGATCTCCAAGCCGTGCAGACCGTTGCGTTCCATCGCGGCGATTTGGCCGTCGAGATCGACCGCGGCTTCATCGGCAAAAGCAAACATTTTCCACAGCATATCTTATACCCCCGCATAGGCGGAAAATCCGCCGTCAATCGGCACAGTGACGCCTGTAACAAATCCCGAACGGGTTTCATCCAACAGCCAATCCACCGTACCCCACAGCTCCTCTGCTTCGCCAAACCGTTTCATCGGTGTGGCACGCAGGATCTTTTCGGTGCGCGCGGTGGGATGGCCATCGGCATCGAAAAGCAACGCGCGGTTTTGGTTGGTGACAAAAAATCCGGGCGCGATCGCGTTGACACGTATGCCCGTTTCTGCAAAATGCACCGCAAGCCAAGAGGTAAAGTTGGTCACAGCCGCTTTGGCGGCGGAATAGGCAGGAATCTTGGTGAGCGGACGGTACGCATTCATCGAAGAGATATTGAGCACCGAGCAACCTGTGCGTCCGAGCATATCTGCCATAAACACCTGGCTGGGAATGAGCACACCCTTGAGGTTGAGATCAAAAACAAAGTCAAAGCCCTCTTTGGGGAGGTTGAAGAAGGTGAGCTTATCGCTGACGCTTTCATCGCCTGCCGTATAGGTTTCCCCTGCGGTGGTACAGCGAGGATTGTTGCCGCCTGCGCCGTTGATAAGGATATCACAAGGGCCAAAATCAGCAAGAATTTGCGTATGTACTGCATCCACGATCTCACGTGACAGCACATCGCAAGCATACGCCTTGGCACAGCCGCCTGCGGCGCGGATCTGCTCAGCCACCCTTTCGGCCGCAGGCAGTTGGATATCCAACAAAGCCACGCGGTGCCCAAGCTTGGCAAGATTAACGGCAAAAGCGGAGCATAAAACGCCGCCTGCACCGGTGATTACCACTGTTTTGTTCATAAAAATGCCTCCTTTGACTATTGACGAGAGGGACAGATAAAACTGATTTTAGTATATCACGAAATGCAACGCCATATAATTGCGAAAATTCTCATTATGCATTGCAAAAATTATTATTATATGGTATAGTGGTGGCGGTGATGTTATGGGAGTTTTATATCAATATACAGATGACGAAATCGTGTTTCACCACACGTTGGATGAACACCCAAACCCAGCTGACTACACCATGCACACGCATGAACGGCTGGAGCTGTATCTGTTCCTGTCGGGCAAGGGCGTTTTTCATGTGGAAGGCAACACGTATGAGCTGAAAAGCGGTGACTTACTGTTGTTTGGACAGGGCGAGTCACATTATATCGAACTGGATCCTACCCATCCGTATGAACGCGTGGCGTTGCATTTCAATAAATCGATCGTTCCTGCAGAGTTTCGGGAGGCGCTTTTATGCCCCTTTGCAGATCGTGTGATGGGACAAAACAACCTCTACCGCCGCACGGATTTTGCAGACAGCTCCACAACGCTCTATCTGCAAAAAATGATGCAGCCGCACAATATGCCGCGCATGCAAATGGTGGCGCTGTTGCTGCCACTGTTAACCGAACTGCGCGAGGCGTGTGTGCGTCGCAAAGATCGGGCGCTATCTGTTGAGGAAACGGCTGTGATGCGGGCACTGCGCTATATCAACACACATCTGTATGAGCCGTTGCGGCTGGAGGATATCAGCCGCCGCGCCTATATCAGCAAGCCACAGCTTTGCCGCGCATTCAAAGC
Source organism: Acutalibacteraceae bacterium (assembly GCA_045533135.1). GTDB lineage: Bacteria > Bacillota > Clostridia > Oscillospirales > Acutalibacteraceae > HGM12789. The sequence goes on along the minus strand of JAZSHG010000164.1, from coordinate 2,471 downwards.
GGAAACCGGCTCGACGGTAGGGGGGTATATCACCGCCAAGCGTCTGATACGCGCCAAAGAGCTGTTAGATGCAGGCGAAGCGGCATCGGTGACGGCCGCTGCCTGCGGTTTTGGGGAATATACCACCTTTTACCGCGCCTTTTTCCGCCGCTATGGATATGCGCCGACAAAAAGTGACACAGCTACCCCAAAAGGTACTTGACCGTGTAAAAAGCGATATGCTACAATGATACAAGGATTTTGAGACCACAAGGAGGACTACGTATGACTACACCGATCGATTCCGCCTGTTGGATATGGCATAAGCCGTCCCAAGGGCTTAACTGCTATGCGGATTTTCGCCGCACGTTTGATTTGCCTGCCGAAAACGGCAAGGTGACGCTGTTTATCAGCGCCGATTCTCGCTACACTGCCTTTGTCAATGGCAAGGCGCTGACCGCCTCGCAATATGCGGACTATCCCACCTACAAGGTGTACGATGAAGTGGATATCACCGATCTTGTGCAGGGTGGTAAAAACGTGCTCGCTGTTGTTGGCTATGCGCAGGGCGAGGATAGCTCGGTCTACCGCTTAGAGCAAGCCGGTGTATGGTTTGCGGTGACGGCAGATGATAAAACGGTGGCGGTCAGCGATAGCGGTACTGTTTGCCGCGTCTCGCGCGACTTTGTCAGCGGCGAGGTCGAGCGCTTTTCTCCCCAGCTCTCCTTCGGTTTTCGTTATAACGCCGCCGCAAAAGACGGCTGGCAAGGAATAGACTACACCGTGGGCGCAGAATGGGAGGCGGCAACCGAAACGGGTGTCACCTGCCCCATGTTCCCCCGTCCCATTGCACCGCTGGTGCGTTGCGAGCCTGTGACCGCTCACGTTTTGGCACAGGGTGTCTTCTTTGATAAACAACCGCAGATCGAAGCGGCCGGCACACGTATGCACGAGGCGGCGCTGGGATTCCGCACGGCAGGGGAGATGGGCTTTCATTTCAACGCTCAACTGCCCTGCGAAAACGGCTTGCCTGTTACGGGTAATGAGGGTGACGGCATTTGGCTGTTGATCGATCTCGGCCGCGAAGAAGCGGGTGTGTTGCAGTTGGATATCGATCTGCCTCACGATGCCACTGTGTTGGTGGGCTTTGGTGAGCATTTGGATGACCAGCGCGTGCGCGCTCGAAGCGGCGGACGTCAGTTTGCCACCGTTTATGAAGGCGTTGCCGGCCGTCAACAGTTTTGCTATCCCTTCAAGCGTCTTGGCTGTCGCTATGTACAGCTGCATATCTATGCCAACACTGCTACCGTCTATTACGCAGGCGTAGCGCCTACGGAATATCCCTTCGTGGCGCGCCCTGCCTTCCGTTGCGGCGACAGTCTGCACAACCGCATCTATGACGTCAGTTGCCGCACCTTGGAGCTTTGCCATCACGAGCACTATGAGGATTGCCCCTGGCGCGAACAGGCGCTCTATGCAATGGATTCTCGCAATCAGATGCTGTTTGGCTACTATGCTTTCGGTGAGGTAAAAGCGGCGCAGGCCAGTCTGCGACTGCTCAGCCTTGGCATGCGTGAGGACGGCCTTTTGGAGCTGTGCGCTCCTGCACGTGTGCCTGTGACCATTCCGGCGTTCTCCCTGTGCTTTATCACCGCCGTTGCAGAGCAGGTGGCATTTAGCGGCGATCTTGCTTTCGGCAAGGAGATGTTGCCGACTGTACGTCGCATTTTGCAGACCTATGCCGCGCGCAAGGCGGAAAATGGGTTGGTGCCGTGCTTCGATTTTGAAGGAGCCTGGAACTTCTATGAGTGGAGTGACGGCGTGGACGGCTCGACGCCTGCTTCTGACAAAATATACGAAGCACCGCTCAACGCTTTTTGGGCGTTGGCGTTGGCGGATGCCGCGACATTGTTTGAGAAACTGGATTGCCGTGCAGAGGCTGAAGATTGCCGTCGGCAGTTGGCTGAGCTGCGTCAAGCGATGCAGGCATTTTGGAATGAGGAAGACGGTGCGTTTGTCACCCGTTTGGGCGAAAATATCGCGCCGCATTACGGCGAGCTGACGCAGGCCTTGGCTGTCTGCGCAGGTGCTACGGATGATCGCCGGCGTGCGCTTATCTGTGAGCGACTGGTCGCCCCCAACAGCGGACTGGTGCCTGTCACCTTAAGCTGCACTATCTACAAATACGATGCCCTGTGCAAGGAACCTGAAAAATACGGCCAGTGGGTCTTGCAGAATGTGGCGGATGTTTGGGGCGAGATGCTGTTTAACGGTGCCACCAGCTTCTGGGAGACCGAGATCGGTGCTTGGGACTTCCATTGCGCAGGTAGCCTGTGTCACGGCTGGTCGGCGGTGCCGATTTATATCTACTGTCGCTATCTGTTGGGCGAGCGCCTCGATGGCACAAAAGATACGCCTGTTGACGGCGGTGTGTATGCACCGCGCCGGGCATAAAACAAACAAAAAAGCTCCCTGTTGCCAAGGCAACAGGG
>JAZSHG010000152.1:0-12744 GCA_045533135.1 Acutalibacteraceae bacterium | reverse complement strand
ATATAAAGCGCCGTCTATTTGGGGCGGATTCAAATCGATGTGCAGCCGTGGTTGGGCGTATATCGTCAAAGCCGCCACGATCATTCTGCTGTGCAATACAGCTGTGCAGATCATGCAGAGCTTTGATTGGAGCTTCGGCGTGGCCAAAAGTGCCAACACCTCTATTTTGGCGTCTATTGCCGGCCCCTTTGCCTATTTGCTTGTTCCTGTTGTGGGCATACTGTCCTGGCAGTTGGCAGCGGCGGCGATCACCGGCTTTATCGCCAAAGAGAAAGTGGTCGGCACCCTGCCGGACTGCTTCTCGATTACCAACTTTATCGATTTGGATGAACTGGTACTGACCGGTGGCGCCAATGAGGTGGCCGCTGTGATGGGGTTGACAAAGGTCGGTGCGCTTGCTTACTTGATGTTCAACCTCTTTACGCCGCCTTGTTTTGCGGCGATCGGCGCCATGAACGCCGAGATGAAGAGCGCCAAGTGGCTGTGGGGCGGCATCGGCTTGCAGCTTGCCGTCGGCTATACGGTTGCCTACCTGGTCTATACCATTGGCACGCTCGTTGTGGCCCCTGCTACGTTGAACGTGGGCGCGGCGATCGCCGGTGCGGCGGCTGTGCTGGCTATGGCGGCTATCGTGGTAATGCTGATCATACGCGCCGGCAAAAAAGCGCAGGCACCCCGTGTACTCAAACCCGTAGACTAATGCTGATGAAAAGGTGATGCTTTTTGGAAAACTACATCATTATTTTTATCGTGCTGGCCATCGTGGCAGGTGCTGTTTTCTACTTGCGCAGAGCCAAAAAGCGTGGCGACACCTGCATAGGCTGTCCGCACGCCAAACAGTGCGGCGGCAAATGCAGTGGGAACTGCGGCACGGACACAGATACCAACGGTTAACACCAAGAAGCCTCGTCTGTTCGACGAGGCTTCTTGTGATTTGCGGTTGAGGCGGCGTTGGAGCCCGTGCGCATATACAAAATGTTATAAATAAGATGGCATAATGTGTGATAAGGGACAAAAGGACAGGCAAGGATAGCAAAAAAATGGCTTCGTTTTTGTGAAATCAGCCAATTTGTACAATAATCCGGAAAAATGTCTTGATTTTTCGAGAAAAGTGTGGTAATCTGTGTGTGCGAGATAAAGACGACGCTGTTGACCGTTTTGGCCGAGGGTGCCCAACGCAAGGCGTAGTTTTTTGCTTTTTGTGTCTTTGGTTTTCAGCCGCTTTGAGCGGTGAAAATAGAACGGAAAAATTTTTGAAAGGGGCAAAATACCATGAAAAACACCAAACGCGGCTTTACTATCGTCGAACTGGTCATCGTTATCGCTGTTATCGCGATCCTGGCCGCCATCCTGATCCCTGTGTTCTCCAACGTGGTGGACAATGCTAATGCAGCTTCTCTGAAAGCGGAAATCAAGAATGCTTATTCTTCCTTCGTTGCTGACGAGGCTCTTGATGGCCGTACCTATGAGGACATCGAGGACTATGTCTTTGGTGATGGCGAGAGCTACTATGTTTGGAACGCTTCTGCTAACGATGGCGAAGGCGCTTGGGAAGAAACTTCCTTCACCAAGGGCGCTGAGGACTTCCAGAGCTCTAAGTCCTACAACGGCTTCACTCTGTACATCGACAATACTCCCTGATCGCACATAGCAAACACCTTTGATTGTTGGTGATACTCACCAACACAACAAGTGACCAACTGGCCGGCTGTCGGTTTGACCGGCAGCCGGCTTCACTTTTGGCTTGGACGCCAAAAACGGTAACACCTTGCCAAAACGAGAATTTTCAACAGTCCGTTTGACAATGACGTCAAGCGGATTTTGCGGTTTGTAAAAGGCTTTTTATCCTGTGCACGGATCCCACAATGCAGATGAAAATTCACCAAAAAGTGAATTTTTTAAACCAACTTTGCTGATTCTGACGGTAGTTTACCGTCTTCGATATATGAAAAAGAGTTTTTAGTAAATATAAGACCACATACCATACTTGTAGGGAGGATGATGGCATGAAAGCAAAAGAGAATATGCCGCGGCTTTGCAGAGCTAAGCGCGCCTTCACCATTGTGGAAGTGGTTATTATTATAGCAGTTATCGCTATTTTGGCGGCCATCCTTGTGCCGATTTTTGCCAACGTAGATGACGATGCCGAGGCATGGGCGCTGAAAATGGATATTCAAGCGGCCTACACGGCGTTCGTCGCCGATCATGAATTTGACGGAACAGAGTATCTGCCGATGGGCGATTGCCTGTTCCTCAAGGAAGGAACCTTTGATTACACACCTGCCGGAGATGCCACCAATGCAGCTTTTACAAGACTGGAAGGTGGCTATCGCTTGGAAAGCGATAAGGATGAGGCAAGGGTAGAAAAAGTTTCGGCAGATAGCATTCGCGATCCTGACGAAAAGACCTCTGTACGCGGCCCGTATAACGGCTATTATGTGGTCGAATACGATGTCGTTTGGCCTTGGGACGGAAGTGGCACCCAAGCGGACCCCTTCACTATTGTTGACTACAAAAGCTTGCGCGCTATTTCTGAGTATTGCTCGCGCGGCGAGAATTTTACCGGAAAATATTTCAAGCTCACCACCTCGGATATTAACATCAAAGATAACACCTGGTTGCCCATCGGCGGATATATCAATCCCACAACCAAGGACTCTACGGAAAACACTTCTTTTCGCGGAAATTTTGACGGCGACGGACACCTTATTACCATCGATTACGGTAAGCAGATGAACCGTGAAAACTATACGCTGTTCGGCAAAACGAAGGATGCAACGATTTATAATCTGCGCACGACGGGCAATATCAACACGGGTGGCTACGGCTGGACGGCCGGCATCGTGGGTTATGCCAATAACACGAAGATATACAACTGCACCAGCAGTGTGAATATGACTGCCGGTATTATGACGGGCGGCATCGCTGCACAGATCGTCGGTAACACGCAGATCAGCTCCTGCATCAACCAAGGGAAGGTAACCGCTACGGGTATGACCACAAGTGGCTATAACAACCTTGCCGGTGGCATTGTGGGTGTGATGGAGCCGAATACGGTCGTGCGCTCTTGCCAAAACAAGGGCGTGGTCACCGGTAACGGTGGCGTTATCGGCGGCATCGTCGGTTATGCACAGGGCAAAGTGATCAACTGCCAAAATGACGCCGCTGTGACGGCAAAAGGCTACGCGCCTCTTGACAATAACAGAGGCACCAATAAGGACGCGTCGGTCGGCGGTATTGCCGGCTACGGCGGTATGAAAGGCCTTATAGACGGCTGTGTAAACAACGGGGAGATCAAAGCCTACAACGCCGACACGAACACGTATTATCGCAGTGTGGGCGGTATTGTCGGCGTTGATGCGCTGGTGCGCAACTGCGTGAATACGGGTAATGTCACCGGCAGTGCCTATATTGGCGGTATTGCCGGCTATCAAAACGGCACGTCGGCGTGCAGTATGTACAACAACATAAATAAAGGGCATATTGCGAGCACGGGCGACACCTACGAAGGCACCATGACAGGCCCTACGGGCGGCATTCTCGGTGCTGTTGCCGATACGAACGGCTTCCGTTTCGCTATGAACGTTAACCGTGGCACCGCAAGCCATCGCCAGGGTGATGGCAGCGTGTCTTCCTACAACCGTATCGGTTCGCTGATCGGCAGTGCCAACGGTGTTGTTGACTTTGAGTTTTGTTTCTCCGTCTGCTGGCAAGGCATCACGGTCGGCAATACTTCCCAGATCAATCAGGTGATCGGGCCGGCTGTGCAGTTCGTGGAAGACACCGAGGGTATTCCTTTGGGCAATCCGGAAAAAAAGAGTGGCATTTTCTACGCGGACTTTGCGCACTTGGGAGCGTCCGGCTATCCTGACAAAAAATTGGACCATCCCAATTATTATTTTCCTTGGGGATTTTCCAGTGTGCACGCCGCGTTTAACGATATCATCAACAACCCTGACCCGTCACTTGTGAGCTACAAACAGCCGGAGTTCCAACACTGGAAATGCTATGGCGGTTTCAACGAGGGTTTATGCGCGCCGGTTGGCACGAAATATACCGTTACGTACAACCTGGGAACCATTCTTGCCCAAGACGGTAGCGTGGCGATTAAGTTCGACACGGCTTTCTTGGCAGGTGACAACGAGGCCTATGTGCCATATCTCAACAAGACCCACATCATCAAGGGTAATATGCAGTATACCTTCCAAGGATGGTCGGATGGTGTGAAAACCTATCAACCGGGTGAAAAGATAACCTTGACAAAAAACACCACACTTACCGCGGTGTGGAAGTCCGATACGTATACGATAAGACCCGTGCCGTTTCCTTAAAATGGACGGCAAACGAGAACAATTTGATAGTTGGGGAGAAGACTTGTGATTATCATTGGAATCGACAACAACGAAAGAAAAGTGAATGTGCGCTTTGAAGGCGGCAATCAGCCGACAAAGGACGTTGTGTCTATGGATATTTCCACTGAATTGCTGACAAAGGGCGATTATGTGGAGATACTCAGCAAGGCACTGACAGAGCTGACGCAACGGCTGGGCAAATTGATGCCCGATGCGGTTACATTGGTGGTTCCCGATACGTTAGTGTCGTTGGACCTTATTACCCTGCCCACCATTGCCAAGCGTGCGATGGCGGATGCATTCCGCACCGAGTTTCGCAACCAATATAAAAACCACGATGCTCTGCTTTCGCACGCGGTGGCGGTGCAAAGCAACAAGCGCAATACGGTATATCTGCTCACGCTGATCAAAAAAGAGTGGATCACACAGTTCCGTCAGGTGCTGGTGGGACATGGCTTGCGCCTGGAAAAAACGGTGAGTGCCTCTGCCGCTTGTTGTGAGGCATTGTATGCTGACCACTCCAAATGGCATCGCAGTACGTTACTGTTTTTGGATGTGCGCGAGGAAAGCGCACACATGGTGCTGTATGATAAGGGGCGTATGAGCGGCTTTGCCTCGTTGCCGTTTGGCAAAAACGCGCTCTGTGATGACCGCGTTGTGAATGAGTATGATCTGTATTCTCACGAAATCGCCGATCTGGCCGTTATCAACGCACGTGAGCGCGCCAAATCTACTCGCTTGACAATGGCGGTGGATCTGGAAAGCGAGGCTATTGACAGCGAGCTGCCCGAGGGCGCAACGGCGGCCCCCGATGCGATTCCGCTCAGCCGCCAAGAGGTGATGGAAATGGCACAGGAGATGCAGGCTGAGGAGGCACAGCAGGAGGAAGAGGAGTACGAGGAGGCCACCGTGGAAGTGGTGACCGAGGCCAATACGACGGCACAGGTCAAGCGCTATGTTAAAAAATCCCGTAAGCTTCCTGTGTTTATGCAGCGCCCTGTCCCCGAAACGGAGCAGGGTATGGTGTGCGAGAATTTCCGTCCCTTCCAGATCCGCTTGCTCCAGTATGTGCGCACCTGTCATTTGACCGAAACGTTGCCCGATCCTGAGTTTGTGGTGGTCAACCTGCCGCAGGAAAATGCATTTCTTGTGGATGCGCTCAATCAGCAGGAGGATAATAAAATCGAGTTCCGTCTGTTGGCAACGGAAGGTCGCCACGCGAAAACGGAGCTTTTGGAAATGTATGGTGCGGCAGGTATGAACAGCCGCAGCCACAATCCTATTTTTTAAGCTTGAAAGTTTACCAAGAAAGGGGAAAGGGGTATGACAAACCGTCGTCGAGGATTTACCTTGGTCGAAATGGTTATTGCCATTACGGTCACGGTGATTGTTTTTGGCATGGTCACTACCATGTGTGTGGGTATCAGCAACTTTTCCCGTGATAAGGCGATTGCCACAGAGATTCAAGAAGAACTGTCAAGTGCCGAACGGTTTATGAACAACTGGATAAAGACATTGGATGATGCCTTTAACAGCAATTTCACCGTTACGGATGACAACCGTGAGGTGCGCATAAAAAGCAGCCAATACCGTTGGGATGAAGGTTACTATGCGGACAATTATTTCGCCTTGCGTTACGATGAAGAAAGCGGTGTGATGACTGCCGATTATTTTGCCAACGGCAAGGTGGATGTACGCACAGAAACCTTTGATCGCATTGATAAGGTCCGTTTTGTTCGCGGTAATGATGCACAGGGGCTCGGTAATGTGGTCAAATGCGTGCTTACTCTTAAGGACGACGCCACCGTGCATACCATACTGTTGCACAAATCGTCATCTTCGGCAAAAAATCCGGTTATTTTCAGTAAACCCCAGGAAAAAACGGCAGACGGTTATCGTGAATTTATGTTTGCGACCTCTGCCGATTGGCAGGATGTTGCCGGCGATAACGAGCTGACAGGCTATACCAATTTGCAGGATCTCGCACAGTACGCGTCCTATAATTTGACGGCGGCATATCAGTATACCACCTTGAGCTTGTTGCGGGTGCAGGTGGATGACGGCGCACGTATGTCTTTGGAAGCATTTTCTAAACTGTATGGCCAGTGCCGCGTGCGTATTTTCCCTGCAGGTGGTAAGGTCGCTTATGGCATAGCGTTACCTGTGAATAGCTTTAATGTGGCTGATCACAAGCTGGCCTTTTTCATCAACGAAGGGGCAACCTTGTATGATGGCACGCCCGTAGAGGCTATGGGTTATGTGCGCGATAAAGACGGTGTCGACAGCAAGGGCTGGGCAGAAGCGACGTCTGTTCACTTCTATGAAGAGCGTGTGAATGACACCGATTGGGTATTATCGTTCAATGCGGATGCTGTTTGGCCTGATGACAGCAGACATATTTATGAGAATTTACAGCATGAAAATGTGGGCAATTTTTACGGCCTGAGTGAGGCTGTCTGTGACAGTATCCAGGAACGGCTTTTGATAACGATCGGCTATGAAACCTGTACGCTGCGGGAGTTTATGGAATACACAAAAGATACCGCGACGGGAACATATCCTATTTCCATGCGCCTGATGCGTGTGGAACCCGAAGGGTACACACAGTTACAACTGATCATTCCTCAAGCGGCCCTTGCCAGTGGTGGCAACATTTATAAAAGATTTGGCTCTGTAACGGAGAAAGATGTTTTCATTACCTTTGTAGAGCGTTTTCTTTTCCCCAATGATACACCGATAAAAGAAAAATATCTGTTTGCACGTGCGCCGGCTGCCCTTGGAAAGGGTAATTGGCGGCAGACCGCGCTGGTAACCGCCACGGGAGAATTGCTGGACGGTTCGGAAAAGCCGACAAAGGGCAATGATCTGTCTTCCTATACCACCTTTTCGATGGTGTTCAATCTGCACACACCGTGGACAGATACCAAACACACAGCCTATGAGAATTTGCAGGATAAAGCCACGGCAAAAGCGGCATATGGCCTGTCGGAAAACTTCTTCACACATTTTTATAATTATGTGTTTATCGGCAGAAAGAACGGCGAATATAGATTGAGCGCCTGTATGGATGAGCTGAAGTTGGCTGTATCCCTGCGCAAGGGGGTCGACGGTAACACGGTTTTGCGTTTCGATATTCCAACAGCACAAATGGTGGCGGCCGGCTATCCGATAGATATTACCGGTTCCGTCGTTAATGTGCGTTTTGGCAGTTGCGGTTTGGAAAGCAACAAGAGAACAGCTAAGTTTGTTTATCTTCCCAACGGCACGCCGATCACTCCCGTTTGTTTTGCTCGTGCGGCGGCGCCTGCAGGAGAAGGCCGTTGGTCGGCACGTTACCTTTTCACCCCTGCGGCAAAGGTTGAAACACAAGATGGAACGACGTTCGTGACCATGAGCATCAACGGTGCCTGGCCGGCGCAATATGCACGCCGTTATGACAATATTCATTTGTCTGCCAATGTGGCGAATTATCCGCTTCCGGAGAGCTTTATAAAGTCTTTGCAAGAGAAACTGTTTGTGGTCATTGATGGCAAAAAAGAAACGCTCATGGCGTTTAACAACCGTACCGGCAACGCCTTTAAGGTTCACACGCTCAATACCAACGGATGCTTTGCGTTGCAGTTGGAGATCGAGGCGGCCAGCCTGTCGTATATTGATGGCAAGAAATTCTCCGTTATTTATGAAGATGGGTTTGTGGCGGCTGATGGGGCAACCTTGGTATTCCCCATGACCTATACGCGCGACAGCAGTGGCAAGTGGACAGTTACCTACGGTTAAACTCTTCTGCTCGAACAGTAATTTTGACATAACAAACGAAAGGGGGATGTCCTGTGCGTAAAAACAACACCCAAAAAGCGCAAAGCCGTCGCAGTCGTCGCGGTTTCACTTTGGTGGAGGCGGTTGTCAGTATTGCTATTGTCACCATCATCTCTGCCGCCGCCTTGACAGCCTCCTTCGCAACGGTAGATATCACACGCCGCTCGAACGACCGTCATGATGCCGCGGTGCAGTCTGCTATGATTATGGACTGTTACAAGACGGATAACTTTGCCGGGGCGCTTGCACTTTGCGGCATCACCGGATATACCTCCGGAAACTTCACCGTGTACTATGATAAAGAGTTCGCTGTTTTGGGCTTGAATAAGCCTGCCGGCGATAACTATTATTGCTCCATAGCGGTCACGGTGGGGACACGCTCTATCGGCGTAAAGGCAATCGCACGCGAAAGTGGCGAACTGCTATACAAGACACAGGAGTGGTTGGAATGAGTAGGAAAAAGCGCAACGGCAAAAAAGGCAGCGCACTCATTACCACCGTTTTAGTGGCGGTCTTGGTCTGTGCGTTGGTTACCTTAATGTTGTCTCTGTCTCTTTATGGCCAAACGTTGGCAAAAGCCGAAAAGGGCCATGTTATCCACCAGGATCGGCTGGATATGTTAAGCGCTCTGTTTTTGGAATTTGGCGTAGAACCTGCCGAGGATTTCGGCTATGATATACAGGTTTACCAGTTGAGCAATGACCGTTCCGTCATGGCTGTGCGTAGCGACCCCAAAAACGATATGTGTGTTATGCTGGTGGAACGTAACAACGGCAAACTGGTTAAGCAACTGTATAATGTGTTGTATCCCTATACTGTAAACTATACGCCGAACCGCACCGTGTCTGTTAGTGTCGGCACCGAGGCGGTTGCGACGTTTGAGAAAGAACTCGCTCAAAATGATTATAAAAAAGGTGGGCCTTTCCGCTTATATGGCAAGTGGAAGCTCGAAAATGCCGTGCCGCAAAGCGGTGCCGCGGAATCGTTTGCCTTTGTCACGGTTTGTTCCAAAGAGCAATCGGCTGTGACAAGCCAGCACGCCAAGAGGCTTACGGCAAATACCGGTGGCTGGACAAATCTTGCGGACAGCAACGGCAATCCGATTACCTTCAACAACCTGACAGAGCTGTCATCCGTTGTGTTTGGCATGAAAGGAATGTCAGGCACATTGACGGTGGCAGATATGATGATCGTCAACGCCGCCAATGAGATCGTCTATTCCACCGCCAACGATCCTCATCTTTTCGGCTTTGGGGATCTCAGACGCGCACAATATCACTGCACCTGGAGCTGTGCTGTTGAACCGATCAAATACATAGGCTATGCCGATGCGTCTTGGCCTGTACGCACGCGTGATACAACGAACTATTTGCCCAATCGCGTTGTTAGCATCGATGTGCCGCAACAATATGATCAAGAAGTGGCAAAACTCATCATTGATCCCAAACTATCCGTATTTGCCACCGGAAAAGCCTATACGCTGACAGGGCGCATCCGCGTGAATCTCGAAGGGCTCTCAGCCACCAACACACTCCCTGCCTATGCCAAACTTTACGGCTTAGGGCTGACTTGTGACTATATGACCACCGGTGAGTGGATCCCCATTGTGGATGAGCATAATGAGCCTACCGTTTTTTATGGTGGGCAAAAGGATGATATCTCGTTTTCTTTGATCAACGGCTGTGGAACACTGGAACTGGCAGATATCAAGATAGTCGATGCTAACGGCAATGTTGTTTATGATATGTGCGCAGATCCTGCGTTTGAAAAAGATGTGACATATCCTGCGCATGTGGGACTTGGCAGTATCTGGAAGCCGTTTACATGGGCAGGGGGGGCTTCTGCTCATCCGTTTACAGTCAATATCCATGTGAATCCTATATGGCAGACACACACCGCAAAGGATTATGAAGCTCCCACTTTTGCGGAAAGTGTTCCGGCCCAGTAAACGAAAACATAGGAGGTGGCTCGTATGCCTTGGACCATTATCTACATATTTTGGGCGCTGATCGGACTGTGCATCGGTAGCTACCTCAATGTGGTCATCTATCGGGTGCCGCGCAAGATGAGCACGGCGTTTCCGCCGTCCCATTGCCCCACCTGTAATGAGCGCATCCGTTGGTATGACAATATCCCTGTGCTGTCTTATTTGATGCTTGGCAGAAAATGCCGCCATTGTCGCCAGCCGATCTCGCCGCGGTATATGTTGGTAGAGCTTGCCAATATGCTGCTGTGGCTTGGGTGTGCGTTACTGTATACACCGGATGCGTTGCCGACGGCGGTGATCGCATCGATTGCCTGCTCGGTGCTCCTGTGCGTGGCATTTATTGATTTGGAGCACATGTTTATCCCCGATCGTTTTCAAGTGCTTTTGGCGGCGCTTGGCGTAGCCGCCCTGGTTGCTTCTTTTTGGTATCCCGATGAGATACTGTGGTGGGAGCGCTTGATCGGCATGGCCGTCGGCGGCGGTGGATTTGGTCTTATTTATCTCGCCTTTTTGTGGATACGCAAGAAGGAGGGAATGGGTATTGGTGATATCAAGCTGGTAGCGGCGGCAGGCTTGTTGCTTGGCCCGTGGAATCTGCTCATCGCTGTTTTTGCCGCGTCACTGTCAGCGTCGGTTATCCTCGTTATTTTGCAACATCGGCAAGGTGAGAGCCAAAAGGAATACCCCTTTGCTCCGTTTATTGCTGCTGGTGTGATCGTGGCGTTGCTGTTTGGTCAAAGTATACAGTCCGCATATTTGGGATTGTTTTTGTAAGAGGGATGATATATGGAAAAATTTAAGTATGTCGCCGTTAACGTAGACAAAAAGCGTTTCCATGGTAGCTTTTTGGCGGAAAATGAGGAGCATTTGCGGGAGCAGTTGGCACAGCAAAACCTGTATCTGGTCAAATGCAAGCAGGTGTCGGGAACGACACCTAATGCGTTTTGGTCAGTGAGCGGCAAGACAAAACCTGCAGAGCTGACCACCTTCTGCCGCCAGTTCTCCATTATGATCACCTCCGGCATTTCGATTGTTGAAAGCGTGAGCATTCTCAAAAACCAGCCCTATACCAAATATCTCAAGTCGGTTCTGGATTTTGTCTACGAGGATATCAACGCCGGTATGTTGCTGTCAGAGGCTATGGCCAAGCACAAAAACGCCTTCCCTGACTTTTTCCGTAACATGGTGTACGTTGGTGAGATGAGTGGATCGCTCGACAAGGTGCTTTCCAACATTGCGGACTATTATGAATCCGATTCCAAGATAAAAGGTCAGGTCAAGAGTGCGTTGGCATACCCGATCATGTTGATCGGTATGTTGTCAGCGGTGCTGGTGCTGTTGATGGTGTTTGTTATCCCGACCTTTATGGATGCTTTGGGCGGAATGGATATTGAGATGCCCGGACTTGCGCTGATGCTATACGATATCAGCCAGTTCCTCAAAAGCAGTTGGATGTACTTGGCACTTGGCATTTTGGTCATCGTTATCTTTATTGTTGTCTTCCGAAAAACGCAAGCAGGCCGCAGGTTTTTTGACACCATGAAGGTTAAACTGCCCTTGTTCAAAAAAGTGCAGATCAGCTTGGTGGCCTCTCGCTTTGCTCGTTGCTTTAGCTTGTTGCTTGCCAGTGGTATGGACGTGCTGGAAGCATTGGAGGTCGTGTCGGTCATCTTGGGTAACAAGTATATCGAGAAAGAGTTTGCGCTGGTCGTTGACGATGTGCGCCAGGGCCAAAGCTTGACCTCTGCACTGAACAAACACCGCATATTCCCCGATATGCTGATGCAAATGGTGGCGGTTGGTGAAAAAACAGGCTCTTTGGATGAGGTGTTGGCTCGTTCCTGCTCCTACTTTGATGAGCAAGTTTCCAGAACGCTTAACTCCGTCACCTCGCTGATCCAGCCTGTGGTGTTGGGCTTTATGGGCGGCGTTATCGGCATCGTGTTCTACGCGGTGTATTCCCCGATGCTGTCCATCATGCAAAATCTCGCTTAAAGAAAGGGCAAGACCATGACGCTTGATTTTGAAATCCTGCAATTTTTTGCATATAAGAAGATCATTAAGAAAAAACAGATCAACGAGATCTTATCGGAGTGCCAGCGCCTTGACGTGCCTGCGGAAAAATACCTGTTGGCGCAGGGCATCTGCAATGAGGTGACCGCTTTGGCGGCGATGGGCGAGCTGTTCTGCTTGCCGTATATTGAAATGGACATGTTGGAGGTCGACGAAGAACTTCTCGAATGCTTCAACCTGCCTTTCCTGCGTCGCCAAAAGTTTGTGCCTGTTTTTGTGGACAAAAACGGCACGATGGTGGTGGCCGTAGGCCGCCCACTGGATTTTATCGCCCTGTCGGCGATTTCTACCGTACATAGCGGCGCTCTCAACTTTATTCTGGTGCCGTCTGTGCAGATCGATATCTATCTCGACTCGTTGATGGCGGTTAAATCCACTGCTGTGGCATTGGATAACCTGCAACGCGAGAAGGATATACGCCTGATCGACCGCGCCAACACCTCTAACGATGTGCAGGTTGAGAGCGAAGCAGACGTTATCAACGCCCCTGCGGTTAAACTGGTGGACTCTATCATC
>JAZSHG010000120.1:0-2748 GCA_045533135.1 Acutalibacteraceae bacterium | reverse complement strand
ATACACACCCTCAATTTGCGCGGCGCGTTTAAGGAAAGCTGCCTTGCTATATCCTTCTTTGCGGCATTCCTTATAAAGGTCGATCTACTCCAGATCCACCTCTTCGCCTTCACCCAAGAAGAAAATATCCACAAAATCTGCAAGCGGCTCGGGGTTGCAGGCACAAGGGCCGCCGGCCACCACCAAAGGATATTGCTCATCACGATCAGCCGCACGTAGCGGCACTCCGGCCAAATCCAGCATATTGAGGACGGTGGTATAGCACATCTCATACTGCAGAGTAAAGCCGATAAAATCGAAACCATCGATTGGGTCACGGCTTTCCAAACCAAACAAGCGGATGTTGTTTTCGCGCATTAGCGCTTCCATATCTCTGTCAGGTGCAAAAACACGCTCGCACCAAATATCGGCACGCTCATTAAACTGACCATACAGTATCTTCATCCCCAAGTGCGACATTCCCACCTCATAAAGATCGGGAAAGCAAAAAGCAAAGCGCACATCCACTGAGGACGGATCTTTTACAACACTATTCAGTTCGCCACCACTGTAACGGGCAGGCTTTTGCACCTGCAAAAGCAGGTCATCCAACATATATCCCATAGGCTCCTCCTTGTGACACATCGCTTTTTATATCATAACGCATTTTGCGGATTTTTTCAATCATTTCTGCTAAAAAACATCCAAGCAGTCAAGTAGACAGCCGTTAGCAACAGCGTTAGGTTATATTCGGATACCAAAAGCACGATGAAACCACAAAAATACAAAATGACCAGACAGCCGATGAAAATATATCTCATTATTTTGCTCGCTTTTTCCGCACTTGCATGTAAAGCCAAAACACTATACAGTATTTGTCCCCCATCGAGCATTGACAGCGGCAACATGTTAAACACCATCAGTACTGTGTGGATAACCATCAGCTCTGCGGCGCCAAAATAATTCGCTAGCAAAATGCCCACGCCGTTTAACAGCGGCCCTGCCAGTGACACCACTATGTTTTGTCGATAGCTCAGCAGATGCCGTCTGTCCTGCTCCATACGCATACCGAACATACCAATAGTTATGCTCTGCGGCATTTTGCGGAATAAAATCATACACAAAAGGTGACCGCTTTCGTGCCAAAACGCCGCCGCCACACAACGTCCCATAAAAGCCATCGATTCAAAGCACAACATCATCACCAGCAAAGCCGGAAAAAGCGGACTCAGCCGCCAGTGGATACCGCCTTTTTCAACCGTCAGCATTATCGGTTTTCGTTTCGGTATCAGACTCTGACGTAAAAACAGGCGGCTCGGTCACGATGGGCCGCACAGTCGTTGTCGTTGTAACCGTTGTGCCGTAGAGTCTTTCCGAAATACCGCTCAAAAGTCTGTCATCATAAAGACCATCCTTACAAGTCTTGCTAAACCATGTACTTCCTAACAAACTCATAAGCCACACAAACAACACAGCAACGATACACACGATCGTCTGCATCAATAGTAGGCGAAAAGCCGCTTTATCTGTCGCCTTTATTTCATTTTCATCTTTTCTATGTTTCTTCATATTGCCTCCTATTGTAAAACCCCTCCGCTTTACAGCGAAGGGGTTTGGTTTGCTTAAACGATAATGCAGATCAGCCCACTGCATCCCTCGTTGATAATACGTTCCACCGTTTCTTTTAGCTTCATACGGGCATCGGTTGGCATACGATAGAGCTTACTGTGCAAACCTTCGTTGACCAAGCCATAAAGTGATGTTCCAAAAATGTTAGATTCCCATATCTTGGAGGGGCTTTCTTCAAACTCGCGCAACAAATAGCTCACCAGCTCTTCTGATTGCTTTTCGCTTCCCACAATGGGTGAGACCTCGGTCGCAATCGTCGCTTTCATCATATGAATAGAAGGTGCTTCCGCGCGCAGGCGGATGCCATATCTGCCGCTTTGCTTAATGATCTCCGGTTCTTCAAGCGTCATCTCTTCCATTGCCGGCATCACAATACCGTAACCTGTACGCTCTGCCTCATCAAGAGCATTGGCGATCTTTTGATACTTATCACGTATGGCGGTCAGCTCCAAGATCTGTTTCATCAATGCCGCATCGTCTGCCACATCAATACCGACAACATCGCTAAGCACCTGATAAAATAGCTCGGGCAATAAGGTAACCGTCACTGTGCCACCACCTGTTCCCAATGAAGTGGCGGTCAGACGTGCGCTTTCTATGTACTCGCAATCACACATTTGCTCTGCAAAGTTTTCAAGCTGTGCAACACGCGTTTTGCCTTGCGCCGCCTTACGTACTGTCTCCAACACTGCGCGGCGGATGGGATTATCACTATCCAATCTGTTGAGCCATTTCGGCAGTTCGATATCCACCTCACGCAAAGGGAACTCTTGCAAAATGCGCTCTAAAACATCACGTATCTGTGACTCATCCATATCCAGGCAATTAACAGGGCAAACAGGCACACCGTATTTTCGTTCCAACTCACGGCTGAGCGACAGTGAAGCCGTTGTGTTGGGCTCTAATGTATTAAGCAAAACGGCAAACGGCTTCTCAATGGCTTTGAGCTCATTGATCACCCGCTCCTCTGCGGCGGCATATTCATCACGCGGTATATCGGTGATACTGCCGTCGGTGGTGACGACCAGCCCGATGGTTGAGTGCTCATTGATAACCTTTTGCGTTCCCAATTCCGCCGCCATATTAAAAGGGATCTCCTCATCAAACCACGGTGTTTTCACCATACGCGGCGCATTGTTT
>JAZSHG010000211.1:0-11781 GCA_045533135.1 Acutalibacteraceae bacterium | reverse complement strand
TAACAGGACGGTACTTATATGAACGATTCGAAAAGCAATGAACAAACACTTTCCGGTATCGTATTACACAGCATCCGCGGGTTCTATTATGTAGAAACCGCCGATGCGGTATACGAGTGCCGCGCGCGTGGGCATTTTCGACACGAAGGTGTCACGCCGGTCGTGGGGGACAGGGTGCAAATCACCTGCCAATCGGCCACGCGTGGAACCGTAGAAGCGGTTCTGCCGCGAAAGAACTGTCTTGTTCGTCCACCGGTTGCCAATATTGACCGCTTGGTGATAGTGGTTTCTGTTGCTGAGCCAGCGCCAAACACGTTGGTGCTTGATAAGATGTTGGCAATGGCGATGTATCGCGATATTACGCCCATTATTGTCATTAACAAGTCCGATTTACAAGAGTCGGCTTGGTTGGAACGGATTTATAGCAGTGCAGGCTTTACGGTGTTTGTTACCAGCGCCACCAATCCGTCATCGTTTTTGCCTCTTGAAGAGGCTTTGCGCGGAAAGGTGTGTGCCTTTACAGGAAACTCCGGCGTCGGAAAATCTACCATTCTCAATCACATTTGCCCATCGTTACAGCTTGAAACAGGAGAAATCAGCCAAAAATTGGGGCGCGGTCGACATACGACGCGCTCGGCGCAGTTATATCCTATGAAAGATGGCGGCTATTGGGCGGATACGGCAGGGTTTTCGTCGATAGATATGGAACGTGTGGAGCCTATTCCGAAGGAGTGGCTGGAAGATGTGTTCCCTGAGTTTGCGCCGCACATAGGCTTTTGCCGTTTTACCGGTTGTTCACACACCAAAGAGAAAGAATGCGGCGTGAGAATGGCTGTTGAGCACGGCGATATATGCGAGAGTCGCTATGCAAGTTACGTAACGCTTTACGAGGAAGCGCAAAAACGCGTGGAATGGAAAAAATGACGCACCTTCATGCAACAACCGCATAGGCTGATAATAGGCACGGCATCGTGACCGAATTCAAGCGACGGTGGGTGTTGACTATGCGTGTTAGAAGCAAGGGTAACGGAACGGGTTTTGTCGCTTTTGGTGCAGGGATGCTATTAGCACTCCTTTGTCCAACGAAAGTAGTTCTCATTGTGATAGCCGCAGCTTTCGTTTTGCTCGGTCTTACGGTGCTGAAATGTTAAGGGGGAAACTGCGTTGAAAATTGTTGTTTTTCGTAGTCCTAAATTGTTAGGTAGCATTTTGCGCCGAATTTTCAGCATTAAAAAGGATACATACATGACAGAATAATAAAAAGCGGTGCTATTTGCACCGCTTTTTTCGTTATAATTTTGTGAAAATAAGATTTATTTTTTAATTAACAAAAGGTTCATACTTTTCTATTGACAAACGACGATAAGAATGGTAAATTATAGGCAGTTAGCACTCTTCGGTTTTGAGTGCTAAATCGGAAAGGCGGTGAGGAAATGGCTTTGGGCGAGAGAAAAAGACAGGTGCTCAGAATGATCACTGAGTCTTATATTCGCAATGGCGAACCGATTGGCTCGAAGGCTATCGTTGAACAGTTAGACAATGCTGTTTCCTCAGCAACTATTCGCAATGATATGGCTGAGCTGTCGTTGATGGGACTATTGGAACAGCCACACACCTCTGCGGGGCGTATCCCTACTGTTATGGGATTTCGTGTATACATTGACCAATTGATGCCACGGCAACGGCTCGATGATATCGGCAGACGTGAGATCGATGCTTTGTTGGCCACCTGTGCACATGATCCTGAAAAAATGGTGGATACGGTTTCCAAAACGTTGGCAGAAGAAACGCACTGTGCGGCAATGTCTACAACGCCGTATGAGCAAAATGCGCCGATACACCGTATTGAGCTTATCCCTATGTCATCTTTTGTCGCCGCTGTGATTTTGATGACGCGTTCGGGTACCGTACGCAATCGCGTTGTGCGGTTTGATCTGCCGATTGACGGAGCGACGCTTGAGCGCGTGGCGAATAAACTGCGTGAGCGGTTTGTCGGTGCTCTACTGACGGATGTGCATATGGTACAGATGCAAAGCGTGATGACCGCACTGGGCTCAGATGGATTCGTCTGCGCTCCGGTTTTGTCGGCCTTTGCTGAACTGGCAGAAGAAATGGCGCGTTCCGAACTGCTGCTATCGGGACAGATGAACCTGCTCCAGTGTCATGAACTGTCGCAGGAAAATGCGCACGGTATATTGCAATTTTTGATGCAACGCGAGCAACTGATGCGTATGCTGGCTGACCATTCCGAGGGGCTGCACGTATTGCTTGGTGCGGAAAGCCCACGCCCTGAACTTATGGGATCCGGTATTATTGTGGCGCGATATGCCGGTGGAAACAGTAGCGGATCTATCGGCGTTATTGGCCCACTGCGTATGGACTATGCGCGTTGGATTCCGCGTATTGAGTATCTTGCCGGCGCAATGGGACGCGTACTGTCTGAACTGGCCGATCGTTAAATGGAGGATGAAAATGGACGAAGTAACCAAAAATTCCGAATTGGATGAGCAGGAGACCCCGGTGGCACCTGTAAAGGAGAAAAAATCCAAGTCAAAAGGTGACTCTGCAAAGGTCGAGAAGCTCAAAAAAGAGCTTGAAGAAACGCAAGATGCCTATAAGCGCGTGTTGGCGGAATATGCTAACTATAAACGTCGTACAGATGTGGAAAAGGAAAATCTCGGTGCATTCACCCGTGCGGAAACCATCAAGGCCTTGCTGCCGGCTCTCGATAACCTCGAGCGTGCAGTGGCGGCGCCTGCCGGCGACGATTATAAAACCGGTGTGGATATGATAATCCGTCAACTCACTGAGATCTTACACAATATGGGCCTTGAGGAGATCGTTGCCGATGGCGCGCCCTTTGACCCTGAAATTCACAACGCCGTTATGCGTGAGGATGCCGATGGGGTAGAGCCCGAAACAGTCACAGCTGTTTTTCAAAAGGGATATCGTATGGGCGACCGCGTTTTGCGTCCGGCAATGGTAAAAGTAGCCAATTAAGTGCAAATTCATGCATTTTATGGATATAGTAAACACAGTAATTTAACCGAAGCAGCAAGTGGCTGTTTTCGTAATTTGGGAGGTAACAAACATGGCAAAAATTATTGGTATCGACTTGGGAACCACCAACTCCTGCGTCTCTGTTATTGAAGGCGGCGAGGCTGTCGTTGTCCCAAACGCAGAAGGCGCGCGCACAACTCCTTCTGTTGTAGCTTTCAAGAAAGACGGCGAGCGTATTGTTGGTCGCGTGGCAAAGCAACAGGCGGTTTCCAACCCCGATCGCACCATTTCTTCCATCAAGCGTCAAATGGGTACGGCCTACAAGGTGGATGTTGACGGCAAAGCGTATACGCCGCAAGAAATTTCCGCTATGATTCTGGCGAAACTTAAACAGGATGCAGAGGCATATCTCGGTGATACCGTAACCGAGGCGGTCATCACCGTGCCTGCTTATTTTACCGACGCGCAGCGCCAGGCGACCAAAGATGCCGGTAAAATTGCCGGTTTGGAAGTAAAGCGCATTATCAATGAGCCTACTGCTGCAGCACTGGCTTATGGCATTGATAAAGAGTCTGATCAGAAGATCATGGTGTATGACCTTGGTGGTGGTACATTCGACGTTTCCGTTATCGAGATGGGTGACGGTGTGCAAGAAGTGTTGGCGACAGCTGGTAACAACCGCTTGGGCGGCGATGATTTCGATCAAAAGATCGTAGATTGGATGGTTGCCGGCTTTAAGACTGAGACCGGTGTTGATCTGTCTCAGGACAAAATGGCTTTACAGCGTCTGCGAGAGGCGGCTGAGAAGGCTAAGATTGAGTTGTCCGGCATGACCACAAGTACCATCAATCTCCCCTTTATCACGGCGGATGCAAACGGCCCGAAGCACCTTGACATGACGCTTACGCGTGCCAAATTCAATGAGCTGACTGCTGATTTGGTGGAAGCTACGATGGGCCCTGTGCGCCAAGCGCTGTCCGACAGCGGTCTGTCCATATCCCAAATCGATAAGGTTTTGATGGTGGGTGGCTCCTCCCGTATCCCTGCCGTGCAGGAAGCTGTGCAAAAACTGCTGGGCAAAGAACCCTTTAAGGGCATCAACCCCGACGAGTGCGTGGCTATGGGTGCCGCTTTGCAAGCAGGTGTGCTCGGCGGTGAGGTCAAGGGTCTGCTGCTGTTGGATGTTACGCCTCTGTCCTTGGGCGTTGAGACTATGGGCGGTGTGATGACCCGTGTTATCGAACGCAACACCACCATTCCTACCAAAAAAAGCCAAATTTTCTCTACTGCTGCTGACAATCAGCCGTCTGTGGATGTGCATGTGTTACAGGGCGAGCGTGAGTTCGCTCGTGACAATAAGGAGCTTGGATTGTTCCGTCTTGACGGTATTGCTCCTGCGCGCCGTGGCATTCCGCAGATCGAAGTGACCTTCGATATCGATGCCAACGGTATTGTGAACGTCAGCGCTAAGGATCTGGGTACAGGCAACGAACAGCACATCACCATCACTTCCAGCACCAATATGAGCAAGGAGGATGTGGAACGTGCTGTGAAGGATGCTGAGCAGTATGCGGCAGAGGATAAGAAAAAACGTGAAAATGTCGATACGCGCAACAATGCTGACCAAGCGGTTTATCAGTGCGAGAAGGCGATCGAGGAGCTTGGCGATAAGCTGGAAGAAGCCGACAAGACTGAGCTGCAAGGTAAGATCGATACGTTGAAAGAAACCCTCAAGGGTGAGGACTATGATGCAATGAAACAGCAGAGCGAAGAGTTGATGAAGAGCTTCTATGCGGTTTCTGAAAAGATCTATCAGGCAAATGCCCCTCAAGACGGCGCTGTTCCGCCGCAGGGCGATGCCGGTCAAGCCGGCGAAGATGGCTACTATGATGGCGATGTAAAATAATTTGACACAGACGGGGATGAATAGCTTTCATCCTCGTCAAGTCATGTTTTGAAGGGGTCAACTCCATGGCAGATAAACGCGATTATTATGAAGTTTTGGGTATAAATAAGGGCGCATCCGACGAAGAGATTAAAAAAGCCTTTCGTCAGATGGCCAAAAAATATCACCCCGACTTGAACCCCGGTGACAAAGAAGCAGAGATGCACTTTAAAGAGGTTAACGAGGCTTATGAAGTGCTGTCCACGCCCGAAAAGAAGGCGCGCTATGACCAATTCGGTCATGCAGGCGTGGATCCGAACTTCGGCGCAGGTGGCGGCTACGGTGGGGGAGGCTTCGGCGGCTTTGACGATATCGATTTAGGGGATATTTTCTCCTCGTTTTTCGGTGGCGGCGGTCGACAGGCAAATCCTAATGCGCCGCGTCGCGGTGCAGACGTTTCCTCTTCTGTAGTCATATCCTTCGAGGAGTCTGCGCGCGGTTGTAAAAAACAGGTGCGCGTGAATTTGGTCGAGCGCTGTCCTGAATGTAATGGCTCCGGGGCGGAAAAGGGAACCAGCGCTAAGACCTGTCCTGTTTGTAACGGTAGCGGACAAGAACGTAGACAGCAACGTACGCCTTTTGGCGTAATACAAACCCAGGTGGTCTGTTCACGTTGCCGCGGTAAAGGGCGCATTATTGAAACGCCTTGCCGTAAGTGTAGCGGCAGTGGTCAGGTGCGCAACGCAACAACAATCGGTATCAACATACCTGCCGGTATTGATGATGGGCAGGTGCTGTCTATTGCAGGCAGGGGAAATGCCGGTACAAATGGCGGCCCTGCAGGTGATCTTCAGGTCGCAGTAACCGTACGTCCTCACCCTGTATTTGAGCGCGAGGGCTTTGACATTTGGATGGATCTGCCGTTGTCCTTTTCACAAGTGGCGCTGGGAGCGGAGGTGTCCATTCCGACACTTGACGGCAATGTAAACTACACCATCAAAGAAGGTACGCAACCCGGCGATGTTTTGACGATCAAAGGCAAGGGATTCCCATATTTGCGCGGACGCGGCTGTGGCGATCAACTGGTGCGCGTTGTGGTAGAAGTGCCTAAAAACCTCTCATCTGAACAAAAACGCATCTTATCGGAGTTTGAAAACAGCACCGGTGATAAGAACTACCAAAAGCGCCGTTCATTCCGCGAGAAGATCAAAAAAGCCTTTGGCGGTGAATAATTAAAAGGCCCCGACAACTGTCGGGGCCTTTTTTCATGCAAAGCAAAAGAGCCTGTTGCAAGCAACAGGCTCTTTGGTGACCCATCGGGGATTCGAACCCCGGACACCCTGATTAAAAGTCAGGTGCTCTACCGACTGAGCTAATGAGTCATTTTCCAAACCTTGACTATTATATCCAACAAGGCGCCAAATGTCAAGTGAAAATACAAAAAATTTCATTCCTTGCAAAATTTAATAAAATTTCCAGAGGAATATGCAGGATAATGATTGAAAAATGATGTGAAATTTGTTATAATAATTTGAAATGTATCTACTGACGAAAGGAAGCCTGTGATGGTAGAGATTAAAACAGTTTCGCCAGCCGAATTAGCGGTTCAAGGCGAGTATATACAGCGTGTGAAATTGTTGCTTTCGCAGGTGAAAACGTCACAACCATTGGCCATGATACATACCTATGGCTGTCAGCAAAACGTTTCTGACAGCGAGCACATAAAAGGTATGTTGGAGCAAATGGGGTATGGATTTACGGATGATCCTGCCTGCGCTGATTTGATTTTGTTTAACACTTGTGCGGTGCGCGAGCACGCGGAAGATCGTGTGTTCGGCAACGTGGGAGCACTAAAAGCGCATAAGCGCCGCAACCCTAACTTGATTATCGCACTTTGTGGCTGCATGGTACAACAGGAACACATTTCAGAAAAGCTATACCGCAGCTACCCGTTTGTGGACATTATTTTTGGAACGCACGTTATTCATCGTTTGCCTGAATTATTGTGGGGAAGAATGAACGGCGGCAAGCGTGTGCGTGAAACGCCTGTTTGTGACGGCGTGATTGCCGAGGGGCTCCCTGTCCACAGAGATAGCACTTTCAAGGGCTGGTTGCCCATTATGTACGGTTGCAATAACTTTTGCACCTATTGTATTGTGCCGTATGTGCGCGGCAGAGAACGTAGTCGGGACCCCGAAGAGATCGTTGAGGAAGCACGAGAGATGGTGGCCGCAGGTTATAAAGAGATCACGCTTTTAGGGCAAAATGTAAACTCCTACGGCCGTGGTGCGGCACATGGAGTGAATTTCCCGGAGCTTTTACGCCGCATCAATGCTATCGAGGGCGACTTTGTCATACGCTTTATGACATCGCATCCCAAAGATGCTACAAATGAGCTGTTTGACACCATTGCCGCTTGCAAAAAAGTGTCGCGCCACTTCCATCTGCCGTTTCAGTCCGGTAGTAACCGCATCCTCAAAGAGATGAATCGTGGCTATACCCGTGAGCAGTACTTGGATAGGGTGCGGTATGCTCGATCTGTCGTGCCGGATATCGCGTTCACCAGCGACGTTATCGTTGGTTTCCCCGGCGAAACGCGAGAGGATTTTGAACAGACACTCAGCTTGATCAAAGAGGTCGAGTTTGTTTCGCTGTTTACCTTCATTTTTTCACCGCGAAGAGGTACACCGGCCGAGAAAATGAATGATCCGACGCCTGCCGAGACCAAGACGGCTTGGTTTAAGGAGATGACTGATCTGCAAGAGGAGATTGCCGCCAAACGCCAGGCAAAGCAGGTGGGTAAGCGATACCGTGCGCTGATCGAGTCCGCGAAAGACGGTTATTTGGAAGCGCGTTTGCAGGATAATACCGTCGTACGCGTAAATGGAGGGGAAGAGCGCATTGGTCAGTTCGCCGATGTGGTTATCACCTCCGCGCGCAGTTGGATCTGCGTGGGAGATATTGTTGATTAAAATCGTTAATACATTTCGGGAGGAAATATCATGGATAATCTTATTGAGATGGCAAAAGAGATGGGCGAGGCTATCCAAATGGATCAGCGCTTCATCCGTACGCAGATGGCGCAGGCTGCCGCAGACGAGGACGAGGCTTTACAGGGGCTTATCGGTGAGTTCAACCTCAAACGTCTGGCGGTTAACAACGAGTATAGCAAAGAAGATAAAGACGATGCCAAGATCCGTGAACTGGATATGGAATTGCGCGAGATCTATGGCCGCTTGATGGAAAATGAGAATATGAAAGCTTATCAGGCGGCGAAAGCAGAGCTTGATGAGGTGCTCGGCCGTGTCAACCGCATTCTGACGCTTTCGGCACAAGGCGAGGATCCTCAAAAGGCCGATGTAGAGTTGAGCGGTTGCAGTGGTAATTGCAGCAGCTGTGCAGGTTGTCACTAATCAGAAGCGAATAACAAGGATGTGAGTGCATGGCGGATTATACCCCCATGATGAAGCAATATTTCGAGATCAAAGAGCGTCACAAGAATTGCATATTGTTTTTTAGACTTGGCGACTTTTATGAGATGTTTTTTGATGATGCCAAGTTGGTTTCACAAGAACTTGAGCTGACGCTAACGGGTCGAGATTGCGGACAGGCAGAGCGCGCACCGATGTGTGGCGTGCCGTTTCATAGCTATGAGTCCTATGTGGCACGCCTGGTTGCCAAAGGCTACAAGGTGGCTATTTGCGAGCAGACAGAGGATCCTTCACAGGCGCAAGGGCTGGTCAAACGCGATGTTGTGCGTATTATCACCCCCGGCACCGTTATTGAGGGTTCTATGCTTGACGAGGCAAAGAACAACTATCTTGCGGTCGTTTGGTTGTCCAAAACCGCGCAGGAAGCCGGCTTGGCTTTTGTAGACAGCTCAACGGGTGAAGTGCAGACGACGGTGTTGGAGAAAACCGATGTTATCAACCGTATCACCAATGAGTTGGCGCGCTTTTCTCCCAGCGAGGTATTGGTTAACGAAGCGGTCGAGAAACATCCCTCTTTAAAGACCTTTTTCTCTGTACGCCTGCACAATATCCCTGATGTAGCAGATGACGCGCATTTTAACGATGCGGATTGCACCGATCTGCTTTTGGCGCACTTTCAAAAGGATAGCTTGGCAGAGCTTGATCTGGAAGACAAGCAGCCGGCGGTACGGGCGCTGGGGTGTGCGATGAAGTACCTCTATGCTACGCAGATGGGTGGACTGTCGCGCTTGACGACGGTGAATGTCTACTCTGATATGCAGTTTATGGGGTTGGATTTGACAACGCGTCGTAACCTTGAACTGATTGAAACGATGCGCAACAAAGACAAGGTCGGCTCGTTGCTTGGCGTTTTGGATCGCACCAAGACGGCTATGGGTAAACGGTTGATTCGCAACTGGATCGAACAACCGCTTGTGCATTTAACGCCCATTTCTCGTCGACACAATGCCGTGCAGGAACTGCTGGACAATGCGATGATGCGCGGAGAGCTGATGGGTCTGCTGTCAGATGTGTATGACCTTGAACGCATTATGACACGTATCGTCTATGGCAGTGCCAATGCCAAAGAATTGCGCTCGCTTTATCAGACGATAGAGAAGCTGCCGCCTATTAAAGAACAGCTTTCAAACGCCAACTGTGCGTTGTTAGGTGAAATTTGCGGCAAAATCGATTTGCTCACCGATGTATTTGATCTGATCGATCGCGCCATTGCGGATGATCCACCGTTTTCCGTTCGTGAGGGCGGCATTATCAAAAAAGGCTTTAACCAAGAGATCGATGAGCTCAACCGCGATATGACAGACGGCAGGGGTATCATCTCTCGCGTAGAAGCTGACGAAAAAGAAAAGACAGGTATCAAGAATCTAAAGGTGGGCTATAACCGCGTTTTCGGTTACTACATCGAGATCTCACACGCCTATACGGGCGAAATACCTCCTCATTACATACGCAAACAGACGTTGGCAAATGCTGAGCGATACATTACACAGGAGCTCAAAGAGCTTGAAGCGCGCGTACTCGGCGCGCGCGAGCGTGTGATTGCGCTGGAATATCAGGTGTTCACGCAGATACGTCAACAGATCGCCGAACAACTGCACCGCATACAGCAGACCGCCAACGCGATTGCAACGCTCGATGTGCTCTGCTCTTTCGCAGAAGTGGCATTCCGCAAACGGTATTGCCGTCCCGAAGTGGATATGAGCGGTGTGATCAACATCAAAAACGGTCGCCATCCTGTTGTTGAGGTGTTGTCGGATGCACCGTTTATTCCCAATGACACTTATCTCGACAAGAGTGAGAACCGTGTGGCGATGATCACAGGCCCAAATATGGCCGGTAAATCCACCTATATGCGTCAGACGGCGCTTATTGTGTTGATGGCGCAGATCGGTAGTTTTGTACCTGCAGATAGTGCCACTGTTGGCATTGTTTCGAGCATATTTACTCGCGTTGGCGCTTCGGATGACTTGGCCGCAGGACAGTCTACCTTTATGGTGGAGATGAGTGAGGTTGCCCACATTCTTAAAAACGCCAACGCTGACAGCTTGGTTGTGTTTGATGAAATCGGTCGTGGCACTTCGACTTTTGACGGAATGAGTATCGCGCGTGCGGTACTGGAATACGTGGTAGATACCAAGAAAATCGGCGCTAAAACGCTTTTTGCCACCCACTATCATGAGCTTACTGTGATGGAAGAAGAGTGTGAAGGCGTTAAAAACTATAATATCGCCGCCAAAAAGCGTGGCGACGATATCACGTTCTTGCGCCGTATTGTACGAGGCCCTGCTGACGAAAGCTACGGTATTGAAGTGGCAAAATTGGCCGGCATTCCAGGGGGCGTTGTATCGCGCGCAAAAGAAATATTGGCAAGTATTGAGTCTGATGACGAGCCGCTTTACAAGCCGGTGCGCCATATGGATGAGGACGATGGGCAAATGAGCCTGCTGGTTGATAACAATCCTGTTATTGAGAAGCTCAAAGCGCTGGATGTCAACACATTGACGCCTATTGAAGCCTTGCAAGAGCTCTATGCATTGACCAAAGAGGCGTCAGCTTATTGAACAGTTTAAAGGAGGTATGATCCATGGCAAAGATCCAAGTGTTGGACAAGCATGTAGCAGAATTGATTGCCGCTGGTGAGGTCGTCGAACGCCCTGCTTCGGTTATCAAAGAGCTGTTTGAAAATGCCGTGGATGCCGGCGCGACCGCTATTACGGTGGAAATTCGCAACGGCGGTGTTACCTATATGTCCGTTGCGGATAACGGATGCGGCATTTCACGCGAGGATGTGCCGACCGCATTTTTGCGTCACGCTACCAGCAAGGTGCGCACGGCTGACGATTTGATCAGTATCAGCACATTGGGGTTTCGCGGTGAGGCGTTGGCCTCTGTGGCGGCGGTTGCGCGCGTGGAGATGCTGACGGCCACCGAAACTGATGAAGCGGCAACGCGGTATATTATCGAAGGCGGCGTCGAACAGACTTGCGAGGATGCGGCGCGTCCGCGCGGTACCACCATTACCGTGCGTGATCTATTCTATAATGTCCCTGCACGTTCAAAGTTTCTGAAAAAGGATGTAGGGGAGGGCAATGCCGTTGCAACGGCACTTGACCGTTTGGCCCTATCTCACCCAGAGATTTCGGTACGTTTTATTCGCGATGGACGTGAAGAATTGCTGACACCGGGAAATGGTGACCTGAAAAACACTATTTTCGCTGTAATGGGGAAGGACTTTACAGAAGGGTTCCTGCCTGTGGACTACGTTTTGGGCGGCGTTTCTGTAAACGGCTACATTTGCAAGCCCACTTATAGCCGCGCAAATCGTACGATGCAACATTTTTACATCAATGGCCGCTATGTTCACACAAAAACGGCGGTTGTGGCGCTGGAGCAGGCCTATAAGGG
>JAZSHG010000257.1:0-4509 GCA_045533135.1 Acutalibacteraceae bacterium | reverse complement strand
CGAGGTGCCCTCGGTAGACCCTGTTGTGCCGTCGGTAGGCGCCAAGGGCGTGTCGTTACAGCCGGCCAAAAGCAGAACCAACACCATCGCGCAGACGGTCCACAAAGAAAATGCTTTTTTCATAAACAGATACCTCCTTTTGGGGGGAGCTGGGGTTATCATAAGTGTAGCATAAACCAAGAAAAAAGCAAGCAAAAAGTGCAAAAAGCACGATTTTTACACCGCTGCGTAATTTGTAGGGGACGGCGTCCTCGACGTCCCGTGATTGCGCTCGCGCCGCTTCGCTACCCACCAGGGGGAAGGCAAGGTCACGCAGGCATGTGGCGTTTACACCGTAGGGCGGGGGCTTGCTCCCGCCGCATCGCGGTAGAATTTTCCGCACATACGGACGAGCAATGCTCGCCCCTACAACGGCACGATTTTAGGTGAAAACAGGAATTTGTAGGGGACGGCGTCCTCGACGTCCCGTGATTTATATCCCCTCATCCGTCACGGCTATCGCCGTGCCACCTGTCTCGCTGCGGCTCGGTCACGCTCGCGGCTCTGTGTAGGGACAGGCGTCCTCGACTGTCCGTAACCACCGGACTGTCATTCATTGCGCTCGCGCCGCTTCGCTACCCACGTAGGGGGAAGGCAAGGTCACGCAAGCAGGTGGCGTTTACACCGTAGGGCGGGGGCTTGCTTCCGCCGCAACGCGGTGGAATTTTCCGCACAAACGGACGAACAATGCTCGCCCCTACAAATCTCGATTTTTACCTCGCCGCGTGTGTTGTAGGGCGCGACGGTCTCGCTGCGGCTCGGTCACGCTCGCGTTCTGACAGTCCACCGGACTGTCATTCATTGCGCTCGCGCCGCTTCGCTACCCCGACGCGCCGTTCTTGGCTCCCCTTGTCAGGGGAGCTGGATTTTTGCGAAGCAAAAAGACTGAGAGGTAGTCGCTATTTTCTCTCTCCCTCCACCGCCGTATGCGGACGGCGGTGGCAAAACGCCTGTCCCTACAAAGAACACCCTAAAACCCGTGCAAAACTAATTTTCTTTTGCGTACTTTTCTTTCTCAAAAGAAAAGTACGGTATACGAATGGTAAACACCACGGCGCCGTCCTGTTCCTGCCGTTCCAGCTCGGCAGGAACCCCTGCCTGCCGCATCACATCCACCGCCTTTTGCACCGTATTGAGAAACAGGCGCACATCTCTGACCGCCCAAACAGGCGGCCGCCGCGGCGGCTGTCCGCGCAAGACCGCCTCCCCCCGCCGCCCGGTCTGCGCCACCGTGAGCTGCTCACCGATCACCCGACCGAGCACCCACACCTGCTTATCCTCATCCAAGCGCAACAGCGCACGCGCGTGCCGCTCGGTGAGCCCTGCCCCCACCATCTGCCGCCGTATGTTCTCGGGCAACCTAAGTAGCCGCAGCTTATTCGCCACCGTCGGCTGACTATATCCCAGCCGCTGTGCCGCCTGCGCCTGCGTCAGCCCATAGGTCGACAGCAACCGCCCGATCGCCTCCGCCTCCTCAAAGCAATTCATATCCACGCGTTGCATATTCTCGATCAGCGCCAACACCGCCGGCTTATCCCCTTTTGTCTCCTCCACCGCCACACACGGCACCTGCAACAGCCCGGCCGCTTTGGCGGCACGCAACCGCCGCTCGCCGGCGATAAGTACCGGCCGCCCATCCTCCCACCGTATGGTCAAGGGGTTTAATATCCCATTCTCGCGGATACTTTCTGCCAACTCGCGGATGCTTTCGGGATCAAAATACCGCCGCGGCTGATACGGATTGGGCAAAATCTCCGCCACAGGCACCATCCACACCGTACCGCCCTTTTGATACGCCACACGCCGTTTTTCTCGTCCAAACATCTTGTTTTCACTCCTTTTTTGTCACTACCTCAAAGATAGCACAAAAAAAGACACCCGCCTGTCGAAGACGGTTGTCGGCAAAGGTCTATTAAAGCGGTTGTTTGGCCATTTTGGCCGAAGGCCGTGGGAAAAGCGCAGGTGTTGGCGAAACTTTTTCGACCACCACCAGTCGCCGCTCCAGCACACCGCCGTTGGTGTCGGGCAAGGTCAGCGCTACCACCTCACGCACGCGGCCACCCAATTTTTGGAGCGCATTGTCGGCGGCGGCCACCTCGTTGTCGGCATCGGGGCCTTTTAGCGCCAAAAACACGCCGCCCACCTTGACAAACGGCAAACAATATTCGCACAGCACAGGCAATGCCGCCACCGCGCGCGCGGTGGCCACGTCAAACTGCTCACGCAGTTCCTTTTTCTGCCCACCTTCCTCGGCGCGCGCATGCACACGCGTGGCATCCACGCCCACCGCGCCGCACAGCGCTTCCAGGAATACGAGCCGCTTGTTTAAACTGTCAAGCAACGTCAGCCGGCAATCGGGGCGCAAAATCTTAAGCGGCACGCCGGGAAACCCCGCGCCTGTGCCAACGTCGATCAGTGAAAACTCACCTGACGGCAAATACGGCGCAGCAGTCAGACTGTCTGCAAAATGCTTGACCAGCATCTCGTCGGGCGCGGTGATGGCGGTCAGATTCATTTTCTCATTCCATTCCACCAACACCTCGGCATATTTGTCCAGCTTAAACGCCTGTGCCACCGTCAACGGCGCACCAACCGCCGCCGTCACTTCACAAAGCCGTCTGATATCCAGCATATTCTCACTCCTGTTTCACGTGAAACACACATTATTCTCCCTTGTGGCTTTGCAACCACACCAAAAGCACCGCCACATCGGCAGGACTTACGCCACTGATGCGCCCGGCTTGCCCAATGCTGTGAGGGCGCACCTTGCCGAGCTTTTCCTGCGCTTCCTTGCGCAAGCCCACGATGGCGGTATAATCCATATCGGGCGGCAACTGCCGTCCCTCCAGCCGTTGCATCTGGGCAATATCCGCCTCTTGGCGGCGAATATAGCCTTCATATTTCAGCTCCACCTCAACCTGCTCCTGCACCAATGTGTCGAGCTGGGGGCGGTCGGGGTCAACCGGAGCCAAATCGGCATAGCTCAACTGCGGCCGCTTGAGCAGTTCGGACAGGCGCGCACCTGTGACCAGCGGCGTTGTTCCACGTGAAACAAGCACCGCATTGACCGCCTCGGTCGGCGACAGTACCGTCTCGCGCAGGCGTTTGAGCTCGCCCTCGCGCGCGTCACGGCGGCGGCAATAGCGCTCCCACTGCGCATCCCCCACCAGGCCGCATTCACGCCCAATCGGCGTCAAGCGGCTGTCGGCATTATCCTGCCGCAACACCAAACGGTATTCCGAGCGGCTGGTCATCATACGATAGGGGTCACTGCACCCTTTGGTCACCAGATCATCGATAAGCGTGCCGATGTAACTGCCTGCACGCGACAGCCGCAAGGGCGCTTTCCCCTGTAGCTTGAGCGCGGCGTTGGCACCTGCCACCAAGCCTTGCGCGGCGGCTTCTTCGTAGCCGGAACTGCCGTTAAACTGTCCGGCGCCGTACAGATACGGAATATCCAAAAATTCCAGCGTGCTGTCCAGCTGTAACGGATCACAGCAGTCATATTCGATGGCATACGCCGCGCGCATCACCTGCACGTGCTCCAAACCGGCGATGGTGTGCAAAAATGCCTGTTGCACGTCAACAGGCAAGGACGACGAAAGCCCTTGCAGATACATCTCCTCGGTGTGCTCGCCGCACGGCTCAATAAATACCTGATGCCGCTCTTTGTCGGCAAAGCGCACCATCTTATCCTCGATCGAAGGGCAATAGCGCGGGCCGACACCGCTGATCTGACCGCCGTAAAGCGGTGAGCGGTGCAGATTTTCCATGATCACCGCTTTGGTGTCGGGGTTTGTCCAGGTTATATGACACGGGAGCTTGTTTTCGGGCGGCACCTCGGTGTCAAAAGAGAACGGCACCACAGGCTCTTCGCCCAACTGCTCCTCGGTTTTGGCAAAATCAATCGAACGGCGCAACACACGTGACGGTGTGCCCGTTTTGAAACGGCGCAAATGAACGCCCAGCTTTTCCAAAGCCACGTCCAATCCCACCGAGGGGAACATCCCATCCGGGCCGCCGGCATAGTTGACGTCACCAACAAAAATGCGTCCCTTAAGGAAGGTGCCGGTGGCGATAATCACCGCTTTGGCCAGATATTCCTCCTGCAAGCGGGTGACAAGCCGCCAGCCGTCCCCCTCTCGCACAAGGTCGACCACCTCGCCCTGCTTTAGGTCAAGCAACGGCGTGGTTTCGAGGGTTTGCTTCATGGTGGCGGCGTAGGCGCGGCGATCGATCTGCGCGCGCAGAGAATGTACCGCCGGCCCTTTGCCGCGGTTGAGCATCCGCGATTGTAAGGTGTTTTTGTCGGCGGCTTTGCCCATTTCGCCGCCCAGCGCGTCAATTTCGCGCACCAAATGCCCCTTGGCTGTGCCGCCGATAGAGGGGTTGCAGGGCATATTGCCCACGCTGTCCAAATTGATGGCGAACACCACCGTTGTACAGCCCCGCCGCGCGGCGGCCAACGCC
>JAZSHG010000005.1:0-3304 GCA_045533135.1 Acutalibacteraceae bacterium | reverse complement strand
GCGCGGGTCATTACCTGGACGGAGACCTATCGTGACAGCGACGGTCATATGCGTACCCGTGTCCGCACCCAAACGCTCACGGCTACTGTGGTGAAGCCCAAACCCTACTATCACATCAGAACAGCACTGGGATATGGTTGCCAGGCGGCGCCCGATTTGAATTTTAGCCGTGAGGCCGCACATACCGAGCGGCTCAGCGAAAAGGAAATCGCCAAAAAGGTACGTTCCGGCGAGAAAAAACTGCAAAAACAGGCGCGAAAAGCTACCAAAGAGGGCGGTAACTTTCAAGAGATGGCCAACTCCGAGTTTGATGTGTTGTTTGGTGCTACCGACCGTGATCACGAGGTGCAGTTCCGCTTGCTGTTTACGCCGCTGGCACAGCGTAATACGGTAGCCCTGCTCAAGGCCTCCAACGGCTGGGGCGACGATTTCCACTTTACCAAGCGCGGTCGCTATAATCTCATTCGCAGTGAGCATGCGCAGGCGTGGGATATGGATACGGGCGCGGCACATTACCGGTCGCACGATGTTGACCTGGCGCGCGAGAAGTTCGTGAGCCGCAACAATGCCTATTTCAAGTCCATCTTCTTTGATCTTGCACCGCTGATGTCTATTCCGGCCTATATGGAGGAGCCTTCCTTCTCGCTCGAGCCGATAGAGGATGACAGCAACTATACGTATTACGAGCATGAGGCGATGGCAAATGCTTTGGGCCAGGGGGCTTTTGCGCATGAAGATGCGCATACCGAGTCTATTCTCAAAACGGCCTTTCAAGGCAAACAGGGCGACAGCGACATCGTGCGTGTCACCGCCTATGCCTACACGACCGTAGAGCGTGTGGATATCATCCCTGTCAGAGGCGGTGACGGTCACTATCACAATGTGCCTGTGCCGTGGATCGAGTATATTCCGGTGGAGAATACCTCGGATATGGCGGTACGTGCTGTCAACGTGACCGAGTGTGAACTGCGTGACAAACCGGAGATCACCGCCAATCTGCCGAGCAACTGGGCTTATTTCCACGAAATGATCAGCCACCTGTGCTGATACCATTATATAAAATTATTTTAGGAGGTTATTGACCATGGCAAACGCATTGGACGAAATGAGCAATGAAGTATTGGAAGAGGGCCGCGATGTTAACGTGATCAACAAGCGCATCCCTGTAACGGTGGGCAAGGGCTCACTGGTGTTTGAGATCCTCTTGTGGGTGCTCGGCATTATTCCGGGTGTGGTATTTCTTATCATGAAGGTCAAGGCAAAAAACTATTTCCAACAGCTTGAACAGAAATTGCAGCACAACGCTTCTCAGATCGACGACTATCTGGAACAGCGCGTGGTCGTTTTGCAAAACTGCGCCCGTCTGCTCGATAAAGCTGTGGATCTGGACAAATCCACCTTCACTGAGATCGCGCGTTACAGAAGCGGTACGTCCAGCGAGCGTGAGGCTCAGCGCAACACGGTTGCCGGCGAGATCGACAATCTGGCAAAGAGCGTGAACATTGCCTTCGAGAACTACCCTGATCTGCAGGCACACAAAGAGATCGCCGATGCGATGAAGCAGAATATGTATCTGCAACGTGAGATCACGGCGGCGCGCGAGCTTTATAACGACACCATCAACACCTGGAACTGCGACATTTTCGCTTGGCCGACCAAGCAGATTGTAGCCGCCAAAAACGGCTACACCACGCGTATCCCCTTTGCGACCACTGTGGAAATCAAGCAAAAGGCGCGTGATGTGTTTTTTTGTTCACCATCCAAAAGCTTCCTCCACAGCCAAAAGCCTGTGCCCTATGCTTTTTTTATCGCTTTCCTGTTTGAATCTTGCCGTGCTTCGCTTCATAGGCTTCCAAACAGTCACGGATAAGGATTAGAATTTGACTGTTGGCGCTTCTGCCTTCATAGTCGGCAACAACGTGAAGTTTGTCCAGCATATCTTCCTCGATGCGTATGGATAAGCTCTTTGTAGCCACAAGATCACCTCAATACAAATATATTATGTGTTTACAATACATTTATATTGTGTTATTATGCTTGATATGAACACAAAATATATCCAAAATAAGTTTATAAGGTGAGGATATGAGGGTTGCGGTGATAGGATCGCGTGGATTATATGTAGAGAACATAGGCACTTACCTGCCAAAAGAAACGACAGAGATTGTTTCGGGTGGCGCAAGGGGAGTGGACCGTGCGGCGGCGATTTATGCGAAGCAACATGAGATCCCTCTTACGGAATTTTTACCAGACTATGCTCGTTACAAGCGTGGTGCACCACTTAAACGCAATGAGCAAATCGCTATCTACGCCGAAATGGCGATTGCTTTTTGGGATGGGAAGTCCAAAGGGACAATGAACACCGTCATGCTTTTTCGGGACAAGGGTAAGCCTGTCTTGCTGGTGCGCAAACATCAAGAAAAAAGTAACAAAACATCCGCCACAGGCGAAAGCCTGTGCCGGATGTTTTTTTGTTTACCAAAACCGTATGATTTGCAAACACACCGCAAACAATAAGGATACGTTTATTAGGAGGCGTGTGTATGGAGCAGAAAACAGAAGAACCGGTGGTTTCTGTATTTTGTATGACCTATAACCAAGAGAATACCATTGCGCAGGCCATCGAAGGAGTGTTGGCGCAAAAAACCGATTTTCCTGTGGAGCTTATCGTGCATGACGATGCCTCCACCGATAAAACGGCGGCGATCGTGCGCGACTACGCTGTGCGCTATCCGCAAAAGGTGCGCGCGATATTTCAAACCGAGAACCAATACCAAAAGAGCAACTTTTGGCAACGCTTTTTGCTTCCCATTTCATACGGCGACTATATTGCCATCTGTGAGGGGGATGACTTTTGGACAGACACGGAGAAATTACAGCGGCAGGTGGCGTATATGCGCGCACATCGCGAGTGCGCTATGTGCTTTCACGCCGTCGAGCAGTTGGATAAGAGCGGTAAAGTATCTGTTTTCCGTCCGCTTAAAAAAACGGACACCGTTGCGGCCAAAACGCTGATACGGCGCGGCGGTATGTTTTGCCCGACGGTGTCGATGCTGTTTCGCCGCGATGTGATGGCCAAATGGCCCACCTTTCGTCGCAACGCAGATGTGTATGACTACCCCGCACAGGTGCTTGCCGCGACGATGGGATCGGTATACTATATTGACCGCGTGATGGCCACCTACCGCTATGCCTTTGACGGCTCGTGGACTGCACGGCAAGCGTGTGATGCAGATATGACACACGCAGAAAACGAAACGTACTGGCTCACACAATTTGATGCCTACACAAAAGGAAAATTTCG
>JAZSHG010000110.1:0-5507 GCA_045533135.1 Acutalibacteraceae bacterium | reverse complement strand
CGTCACCATCGTTCTTTCTATCGGCGTGACCAAAATGTCCAAACGCAACGCCGTTATCCGCCGCCTGACAGCCGTGGAAACCTTGGGCTGCACGCAGATTATCTGTTCCGACAAGACCGGCACGCTGACCCAAAATAAGATGACGGTGGTAGATAACGCCACCGTGGATACCAACCTACTCGCCACCGCGATGGCGCTTTGCTCCGATGCCGAACCTGACGAGTCGGGCGAAGCCGTTGGTGAACCTACCGAGTGTGCATTGGTCAATTTTGCCACCTCCATCGGCTTACCGAAAGCCAATCTGGAAGCCGCAACGCCGCGCGTTGACGAAGCCCCCTTCGATTCTATGCGCAAGATGATGTCCACCGTACATCAGGATAACGGAAAATTCATCCAATACACCAAAGGCGCACCCGACGAGGTATTACGCCGCTGTACCCGCATCCACACGGTTGATGGCGAGCGTGACATCACCGATGCCGACCGCGAAACCATTCTCGCGCAAAACAAAGGTATGGCCGACCGCGCTTTGCGCGTGCTTTGTGCCGCTTATACCACCTACACAGAAAAGCCCACCGATAACAGCCCTGCGGCTTTGGAAAAGGATCTCATCTATATCGGCCTCACCGGTATGATCGATCCCATCCGCCCCGAAGTACGCGATGCCGTTGTGAAATGTCATAGCGCAGGTGTACGTGTGGTGATGATCACGGGCGACCACCGCGACACGGCTGTGGCTATCGCCAAGGATCTCGGCATTCTCACCGATCCTGCGCAGGCGATTACCGGCACTCAACTCAATGGGATGTCCGACGATGAGTTGGCCGAAAATATCCAAAATTTCGTTGTTTATGCCCGTGTGCAACCTGAACACAAGGTGCGTATCGTGAAGGCTTGGCAGGCGCAGGGCAAGGTGACCGCCATGACGGGCGACGGTGTCAATGATGCGCCCAGCATCAAATCTGCCGATATTGGCATCGGTATGGGCATCACAGGCACAGACGTTACTAAAAACGTGGCGGATATGATCTTGGCAGACGACAACTTTGCCACCATTGTTTCCTCTGTGGAAGAAGGCCGCCGCATCTATTCCAACATCCGTAAGGCGATCCAATTCCTGCTGTCTACCAACCTGAGCGAAGTGATCAGCATCTTCTTTGCCACGATGCTCGGCTTTACAATTTTGGAGCCTGCACATATTCTGTGGATCAACCTGATCACCGATAGCTTGCCGGCGTTGGCGCTTGGTATGGAAGAAAGTGAAAAAGACTCCATGTCACGTCCACCTCGCGATCCCAAGGACGGTATTTTCGCCGGCGGCGTAGCTGTGGATATTCTTGTCCAAGGCGCGCTGGTTGCGGCACTCACAGTGCTTGCTTATTTTATCGGTGACTTTATCGAGTTTGGTCACTGGCGCATTGAAAACAGCGCTGACGGCGTCACAATGGCGTTTCTCACTATGTCTATGGCAGAGATATTCCAAGCCTTCAATGTACGTTCTCGCCGCCATTCGTTGTTCACCCTCACCCGACAGAACAAGTTCCTGTGGGGTGCCGGCATTGCCGCCATGCTGTTGACCGCCGGCGTTATCTATATCCCCTTCCTCAGAGATGCCTTTGGCTTCCAATCCATTTCCTTTGCTGAATATGCGATCGCACTGGGATTGGCTCTGGCGATTATCCCGCTTATCGAGATCTACAAGCTCATTCGCAGATTGTTCAACCGCAAGAAATAATCGATATCATTATCAAAAAGGGACGAAGCGCTACTTCGTCCCTTTTCCGTTTGCTTTTTTATAAAATTCATGCTAGTATATACATATATAGCCGAAACGGAGGTTTTGGATATGGCAAAAAGTATCACACGCGCACATCAATCCATCCGCCTTTGGAATATGATGGGCGATAATACACGCTTTGACCAAATGCTCGCACTGCTGGAAAAATATCCACAGGCGGTCAGTGAAATCGCGCTTTTCACGGGAGACACCCACGCACCGATGCCGCTTAAAATATTGCAGGAGCGCGTTAACACCCTTGTGCCGCTTATTGAAAAAGCGCGTGCCAAGGGATTTAGCTGCGGCATCAATCACCTCTCTCTTATTGGTCACCACCAAGAACACGCTGTCGGCTCATTGACTGATGCCGCTTTTTGCGTGGATATCAACGGTAACGAGCATCGCGGCTCGCTCTGCCTATCACATCCGCGCACATTGGACTATGTGCGCGCATCTATTGTTATGCTTACCAAGGCAAAGCCTGATTTTTTGTGGACAGATGATGACCTGCGTTTTTTTCATAACGGACTTTGCTGTTTTTGTGACCACTGCATCGACATCTTTAACAAGCGTAACGAGCTCTCCGTCACCCGTGACGATCTACGCACAGCATTTGCCGACAACAGCGTCTGTGGCGCCAATCTGCGACAGCTTTGGCGTGCATTCAGTGCCGATATGCTGACCGATCTGTTCCGCGTAGTGCGCGAGGCGGCAGACACTGTTGATCCCGATCTGACGCTCGGCTCTATGAGCTGTGAGTATATTTTTGAAGGCTGGCCGTATGCCGATATTGCCGATGTCTTGTCACATCAAAAGCAGACACAGACCAAATGGCGCCCCGGTGGCGGTGTGTATACCGACCAGCGTTTGGTTGGTTTTGTGGAAAAAGCACACTCTTTGGGACGACAGGCCGCCGCATTGCCCGACTATATCACCGATATCCAATCAGAAATCGAGAACTTTCCTTATCAATTCATCAACAAAGGCACACATGCCAATATGATGGAATCCCTTTTATATGTAGCGGCCGGTTGCACAGGTACGGCTTTTAACATTGTTCCTGCTTACGATGAGCCGCTTGCAACCATTGAGCCAACGATCAAACGTGCACATGAGTTACGCCCCTTCTTTGATTTGATGGCCTCCACCTTTGGCCGCGTACGCCCGGTGGGTATTGGCACAGGCTGGACACCGGCTACCAGTTTTCAGCCGCCGCTCAACACAGACGGGTGGCCGCAGAGTCTGCGTCATACCGAAGAGCTTGGCGCTATCGGCCTGCCGCTTGCTTACGAAAACGGCAGCGCGACCGTCTTTGCCTTAACAGCCGAAAGCGTTAGCTGTATGGACGATGACTATATACTCAAAGTGCTTGCAGGCGGCGTCTATTGTGATGCCGATGCAGTGCAAGCCCTTACCGCACGCGGCTTTGGACAATATATCGGTTTTTCCGTGGAAAACGCTTTTCCGCAGGATACCATGGAGTGTTATACCGATCACCCCCTTAACGGCAACTTTGCCGGCCACCGTCGCAACTGTCGGCAATCCTTCTCCCCCATTCCTGCTGTTTCCTTCACTCCATTCGAAAATGCACAAGTGCTGTCCTCTTTGGTGGATTATAATCGGCAAGAAAAGGCCGCCTGTGCAATGGGCATTTTTGAGAACGCACTGGGCGGCAGAGTATGTGTCAGCGGATATTTTCCGTGGACAATGTTGCAAGAACTTGGAAAATCCACCCAGATCAAACGCGTTTTTGATTGGCTGGCAAATAATCAGCTTCCTGCCTTTGTGAAAAGCTATCATCGCGCTCATATTTGGGCGCGCATTCTTCCCGATGGCCGCACTGCCGTCGCCCTACTCAACGCAAGTCTTGATCGTGCCGAAGATTTGGAGCTCATTTTGCAAGGCAACGGTAAAACGGCAAAACTGTATAAAATGAGCGACTATCCGCATTTACAAAGTGGCACGCCACTTTCGACGTGTATCGACAAGGACAAATCTACTGCGTTCACCTTGCCTGTCTTAGCGCCATGGGAGGTGGCTTTGCTCATCACGGATTGATGTTATATGGGTTGCAATTCTGATTTTTTTGTTTTATAATTATATTAGCACATCTGGGAGGCGTTAATTATGAAATCAAAGCTCTCTTACCTAGCATTATTTGCCGCTTTACTGGTACTTTTCACCACAGCCTGTTCGACTATATCCTCTTCCCAAAACGATGATACAACTAACAGCGTTGCCACTACTACCACCACCGTCGAAGCTTCTGCCATCACTTCGTCCACCGCTGATGACGGCTGGAACGATGGCATCACGGGTGATACGGATGACAACCCTACCAACGGTAACACTGGCAACACCACTGCCGGTGACATAAGCAACACCACCACCGCCACCGCGGCCGGAGATACTCCCGCCTCCTCCGCGAACACCACCACTTCCACCACCAATGGGTCAACAACTACTAAGCTCACCTCGGCGGGTACGGCGGTTATTACCACTCCGCAAAAAAGCACGCAAACAACAAAGCCTTCTTCCGGTAGCAATAAAACCAGTACTACTGTCAAAACTACAACCACAACCAAAAAGACCACAACTACAACCAAAAAGACTACAACAACTACTGCCGTTAACAGTAACCCCTCCGATCGTCCCACACCAATTGCCGACGACCAACTCTACGGCTACAAAAAGTTAGCGTCTATGTCTCGCTCTGCAGCTTTGCTCAAAGCCTATAAAGCCATCACCAACGGCGTCGCCAATATGGAGGAAAGCATTTCATTAAGCAGTGCAGGCATCACCCCTGACGAGTTTAACCTCGTGTTTCACCACTATCGTAACGATCACCCCGAACACTTCTGGCTTGGCATCGGTTACAGCTATACCTACTCCGGCAACACCGTTACTTCTTTCAAGCCCAAGACTGTCAATAGCAGTAACGCACCTGCTTATTTGATGAGTAAATCAGAGAAGGCACAGGCGCAAGACAAATGGGATGCCGCTATGGAGAGTTATCTATCCCTCATTAACAAATCCATGTCGGAATATGACCGTGAACTGGTTCTGCACGATGCACTGGTCAACAACTGCACCTACAACAAAAACGGCGGTGAGTATATTCACAGTGCCTACGGTGCATTGGTACAAAAAGAGGCCGTTTGTGACGGTTATTCTCGCGCCTTTGCCTATCTTTTAAGAATGGCCGGCATTGAATCCACCATCGCCTTCGGCGAAAGCCGTGGAGAAAGTCATGCTTGGAACATGGCCAAAATCAATGGATCTTGGTATCATGTAGATGTCACCTGGGCTGATCCTGTTTCTTCGACTCCCTCGTTGTACCACGCCTATTTCAATGTCACCGAGAAACAGATCAAAGAAGACCACACCATTGATTCTTCCCAAGGTGCACTTCCTGCCGCTACTGCCACCGCCGAAAATTATCACATCAAAAACAACAATCTCATTGCTAACTTTGATGCGGAAGTTATCGGACAGCGCTTGAAAAACACCTCAAAAGTCGTTTTTTACATC
Source organism: Acutalibacteraceae bacterium (assembly GCA_045533135.1). Lineage (GTDB taxonomy): Bacteria > Bacillota > Clostridia > Oscillospirales > Acutalibacteraceae > HGM12789. The sequence goes on along the minus strand of JAZSHG010000110.1, from coordinate 199 downwards.
ACCGGTAATGTAAACACCTTTGTCACGGAACTTAAAAACAATCTGTACGATGTAGCCTTGGCCGCCGGCCGCTACGGAACATTTAGTTATGCATATTCCGGACGCGAGATTCAGATTTCACTGAAATAAACACTTTGACAAGATAAAAGCTCCCGTTTTCTTTGCAGAAAACGGGAGCTTTTCATTATTTCTCATTTTT
>JAZSHG010000251.1:0-4698 GCA_045533135.1 Acutalibacteraceae bacterium | reverse complement strand
ATGACCAAAAATCAAAACCTGCGTGTAGCTTTGGATGTCGGCGCCCAGTGGCAAGCCATCACCAACGAAAGCCAGCCCTTGATGGGATGCTTGATTGCAAAAGCGGACTTTGTTGAAAAGCATCCCGAAACCATTGCTACCTTCTTAAACGAGTACAAGGCATCCATTGAAGCGGCTACGGCAGACGTGGCTACCACTGCCGGCTACTGTGAAACCTACGGCATCATTGAAAAAGCCGCTATTGCACAAAAGGCTATCCCCAACTGCAAACTACAATTCACCAGCGGTAGTGCTATGCAGGAGGCTTTACAAGGCTATTATGAAATGCTGTATGCCGCCAATCCCAAAGCGGTAGGCAACGCTGTTCCTAAGGACGATTTCTACTATGTCCCCTAATCAAAAACGTATTCTACGTGGATTTTTGGTAGCTGTTTTTTGGGTTTCAGTTTGGGAATTGCTGGCATTACACGTCAATCAAGTACTACTTGTTCCGGCACCGCACACTGTCGCCGTAACGCTCTTTCACTTGGTGCAAACCACCGACTTTTGGCTTGCCGTTTGCTTTTCCCTGTTGAGGATTATGCTCGGATTCTTTGCAGGCGTTATTTTTGGGTCCGGCTTAGCATTCCTAACGCACCGTTTCTCTTTTGCCGCATCTTTACTGCACCCACTTCGTCACGGCATTCGGGCAATTCCTGTAGCATCTTTTATCATTCTGGCTTTGGTTTGGACTTCAACCAATAGTCTTCCTGCTCTCATTTCTTTTCTCATGGTACTCCCCATTATGTGGAGTGGCGTTGAACAGGGACTGCAACAAATTGACCCTCTTCAGCTGGATATGGCACAGGTTTTTAAGTTGGGATACAAAAACACGCTTTTACAAGTGCGAATCCCTGCTATTCTCCCCCATTTTCGTACGGCCTTTGTCAACAGCTTAGGTCTTGCGTGGAAATCGGGTATTGCCGCCGAAGTTATCTGCCGACCGGAAGATTCGATCGGACGTATGTTGCAAGAAGCAAAGCTGTACTTGGAAACACCCGAAGTGTTTGCTTGGACAACCGTTGTCATTCTATTGAGTCTTTCCATCGAAAAGCTGTTGACTGTCGTTGTTAATCGACGCGAGAAATGGAGGGGTGCCCAATGATTTCGGTTGAAAACCTTACCTTTAAACACGGAGACAAAACTATCTTTGAAAACCTCAACCTCACCCTTCCGGACAGCGGTGTTGTTTGCATCTGCGGCCCGTCCGGTTGCGGAAAAAGTACACTGTTGCGTCTGCTTTGCGGATTAGAATCTCCTAACAACGGTAGTGTTGATGTCATCACCTCTGCCAGTGTTGTTTTTCAAGACAATGCGCTGTTACCTTGGGCTAATGTGCTGGAAAACGTGGCATTGCCGCTTGACAAGAGAAGTCTCTCGCGCGCTCACGATGCATTAAATGCTGTTGAGCTGTTTGGCGCAGATTCACTCTACCCCGAGCAGCTCAGTGGCGGCATGGCACGCCGCGTTGCTATTGCGCGTGCGCTGGCTTTTGATGGAGATATACTACTGCTGGATGAACCTTTTAACGGCTTGGAGCCTTTTCTTTGGGAGCGTATCTGCGAAAATATCCGTCATCAATACGCCAACCGCTTGATCATTCTCATCACACACCATCTCGCTGAAGCAGAAGCTTTTGGTGCACAAATATTGCAATGGGAAGACTTGATCGGTTAAAGCATCTCCCCCTCTCTGCCGTACCGCAGAGAGGGGGTTATTTTATGCGGTTTTTAGCAGATTTCGTTGACAAATTCATATTGTGGCGTTATACTTGCAATGTATGTTTTTCTAAAATTCTTTCAAAGGAGTGCGTATGTCATGAAAAACATTCCCGAGCTGTTTGGTTGCCAAGTCTTCAACGATGAGATGATGCGACAGCGCCTCCCTGAGGATATTTATAAAACGCTGAAAAAGACCATGGAACAGGGAAAGCACCTGGACAGCAGCATTGCCGACGTCGTTGCTGCCGCCATGAAAGATTGGGCTGTTGAAAACGGTGCCACCCACTACACACACTGGTTCCAGCCGTTAACCGGCATCACTGCTGAAAAACACGATAGCTTTATTTCTCCAACCAAAGACGGACGCGTCATTATGGAGTTTTCCGGGAAAGAGTTGGTGAAAGGCGAACCCGATGCATCTTCGTTCCCTTCCGGTGGTTTGCGCGCCACTTTCGAGGCACGCGGTTATACTGCCTGGGACCCCACCTCGTATGCTTTTATTAAGGATTCTACACTTTGTATTCCTACGGCGTTTTGCTCCTTCGGCGGTGAAGCGCTGGACAAAAAGACGCCCTTGCTTCGTTCGATGGAGGCTATCAACAAACAAGCACTGCGTGTGTTGCGCTTATTTGGCAATGACACCGCAAAAATGGTCAAAACCACTGTTGGCCCCGAACAAGAGTATTTCTTGGTGGACAAAGCGCTGTTTAATCAACGCAAAGATCTGCGCATCACCGGCCGCACATTATTTGGTGCGAAACCGCCCAAAGGTCAAGAACTCGGTGACCACTACTTCGGCGCGATTCGTCCGCGCGTTTCTTCCTTTATGAAGGAGCTCGATGAGGAATTGTGGAAGTTGGGCATTCTTGCCAAAACAAAGCACAACGAATCTGCGCCTGCTCAACACGAACTGGCGCCCATCTTTACCACAACCAACATCGCCACTGACCACAACCAGTTGACGATGGAGCTGATGAAAACAGTAGCTGAGCGCCACAACATGGTCTGCCTTTTGCACGAAAAGCCGTTTGAAGGCATCAACGGCAGTGGTAAGCATAACAACTGGTCGCTTTCTACAGATAACGGCATCAACCTTTTAGAGCCGGGCGAAACACCATATGAAAATGCGCAGTTTTTGCTCTTTTTGTGTGCCGTTATTGCCGCCGTAGACAAGCATCAGGACCTGTTGCGTATCTCCGCCTGTGGCGCCGGTAATGATCACCGCTTGGGAGGCCACGAGGCGCCTCCGGCCATCATTTCGATGTTCCTCGGCGATGAACTTTCAGAAATGCTGGAATCTATTGCAAACGGTACGGCCTATGACAGCAAGGAGCGCGTACAGTTAAAGGTTGGCGTTCACGTTTTGCCGCGTTTCCCCAAGGACACCACCGACCGCAACCGCACCTCTCCCTTTGCCTTTACCGGTAATAAGTTTGAATTCCGTATGGTCGGCTCGTCTGCTTCGATCGCCGACGCTAACACAGTGCTCAACACCATCGTTGCCGAATCGCTAGACGAGTTTGCTACCACTCTGGAAGCGGCACAAGACTTCAACACCGCGCTGGACGAGCTTATTCGTCACACCATCTGCAAGCATCGCCGTATTCTGTTCAACGGCAACGGCTATGACAGTTCCTGGGTTGCAGAGGCAGAAAAGCGTGGTTTGCTCAATCTGCCCACAACGCCCGACTGTGTCCCCTATCTCACTCGCCCTGAAAACGTGGATATGTTCACACGTTATCGTGTATATACGGCGGCAGAGATCGTATCTCGTCAACGCATTCTGCTTGAAAACTATAGCAATCTGTTACATATCGAAGCGTTAACTATGTTGGAAATGGCACGTCAGGATATTCTCCCTGCCGTGATACGTTATGGCAAATTGCTATGTGAAGCGGTCTCCGAGAAAAAGGCCATTGCCATCAACGCAGATACCGAACTCGACCTCGTCGATCGTATTAACACTCTGACCGCCAAGCTCTACGAAGGCATTACCGCTTTGGAAAAAGCCAATGCGCTTACGGAAGGCGAAAAGGATACCGTTGCTCGTGCATGTTTGTATCGCGACCACGTGATCCCTGCTATGGAAACCCTGCGTGAGGCCGCCGATAAGCTGGAAACCCTCACCGATAAGGCGCTCTGGCCCTATCCGTGTTATATGGATCTGTTACTGAGCGTATGATTGGTAAGACATTAAAAGACCACCTATGGCAAATTGCCATAGGTGGTCTTTGGTTTAATATTCTTCGTAGCTATCTTCCGCCGACACATCAACGTCTCCATCTGTGCAGTGAACAACGTCGAAAGGAGAATCACTATTCCAATACGTACCTGTATTAACTTTATTCCACTGGGTTTTTGTCCCCATATAAGTCACATTAGAAAGTGACTCACAATAATTAAACGCATTATCACCAATGTTTACAATGTCGTAAGGGATTGTAATACTCACAAGAAAATTACAGTCCTCAAAGGCTCCTTCAGCAATACTCGTCACACCGTTCGGGATTTTATACGAACTACTGGTGGCGCCTTTGGGATACAACATCAGTATTGTTTTGTTCTTATTGAACAAAACGCCGTCAATAGAGGCATAATGAGCATTTTCTGGTGCAACAGATATACTTGCAAGCGCATCACAACAGTCAAAAGTAGCATTACCAATACTTACCACGCTATTTGGCAACGATATGTTTACAAGTGAATCACAAAACCAAAATGCGCGATCTTCAATAACCATTACACTATTTGGCATTTTTATATTTACAAGATTGCAACCCCTAAATGCTTTTTGTTTTATGGTTGTAACACCATCTAGGATATTATACGAAGCTCTATCTGATGCCATGGGGTACGCTATTAGTACCGTTTTATCTTTGTCATACAAGACACCCTTATCTGATGAAAAATATTGATTGTTTTCATCCACAGATATGTT
>JAZSHG010000097.1:0-3578 GCA_045533135.1 Acutalibacteraceae bacterium | reverse complement strand
CACCCCCTTTTAAATATTTCTCGTGTCAGCGCGCTTTTAAGCCGTCGCGTTGACGAGCAATCTCATACAAAACAATGCCGGTTGCCACAGAAGCGTTGAGCGAGTTTATCTGCCCTTTCATTGGCAACGATAACACGCCGTCACATTGCTCACGCACCAAGCGGCCAATGCCGTGCCCTTCCGAGCCGACCACCACGCCAACAGCGCCAGTCAAGTTGGTCTGACACCAGTTTTCGCCGTCCATATCCAAGCCATAGATCCAAAGGCCCTGCTTTTTCAAATCGCGGATGGTATCGGTCAGGTTGGTCACACGCGCCACCGGCACATATTCCACCGCACCGGCAGAGGCCTTATAAACCGCACCGGTCAAGCCCACCGCGCGGCGTTTGGGGATGATCACCCCATGCGCACCTGCCGCCTCGGCGGTACGCAAAATGGCACCCAGGTTGTGGGGATCCTCCAGCTCATCGCACAGGATCACAAAAGGTGGCTCTCCCCTTTCGGCGGCGAGGGCGAGAATATCCTCCACCGTCGCGTACGCCTTACACGCCGCCACCGCGGCGATACCCTGATGGTTGGTGCCGCACAGCTCATCCAAGCGGCGCACATCCGTTTCCTTGATGGGAATGCCACGCTCGCGGCACTGCGCCACCAGCGGCAAAATGCGGCCGTTGCGGTCACCCTTTGCCACCAACAGGCGGTCAATCGCGCGCTCGGCACGCAAAGCCTCGGCTACGGCGTTGCGTCCGACGATCCATTCTTCTTGTCTGTCCTGCGCAAATGCGTCGGACTTTGCCGTTTCTCTCATACGGTGGTCTCCTTCGCTTCCAACACCGCCACAATCGGTGTACCGTCTTCCAAAACAGGCACACGCGCTTCATTGAGCACAAAGGGGGTGATATCGGAACGGGTATATTTGGCAATGTCCCGCAGACGGAACACGTCTTCGGGCGAATAAAAGGTAAAGGCTACGCCGTGGCGTTTGGCACGGCCTGTGCGACCGATCCGATGCACATAATATTCATTCTCATCGGGCAGATCGTAGTTAAATACCGCCTCTACATCATCCACGTCGATGCCGCGTGCCGCCACATCGGTTGCCACTAACATCTCAAACTTGCCGTCGCGGTATGCCGACATCACGCGGTTACGCTGGGATTGCGGCATATCGCCGTGCAAGCAATCCACCGAAAGACCACGCTTACGGAGCTTGTCATCCAGCTGGCGCACGGTAGCTTTCATATTGCCGAAGATCATTACACGGTGCAGGTCGAGCGCCTTGATGATATCCAGCATATCCTGCACACGCGCGCCACCCTCTGCCTGCATTTTAAACTGCGCGATATCGGGGCGACCATCCCCCTCGGCGGCCACCGTGATCTCTTCAGGGCTATTCTGATATTCCCACGAAACATCCATCACCTCGCGAGAGATGGTGGCGCTGAACATCACGATCTGTGTGTCGGCAGGTGTGGCGTTGAGAATTTTACGTACATCGCGGATAAATCCCATTTTGAGCATCTCATCCGCTTCGTCAAGCACCGCCGTATAGACGTTGCCAAGCCAAGCTGTACCGCGGCTCATATGGTCGAGCAGACGACCGGGCGTTGCCACCACAATGTGAGGCTGTTTTTTCAGCGCATCGAGCTGTTTGCGGATGGGTTGTCCGCCATAAATAGCGACCACACGCACATCGGGGCGAAAACGCGCCAGCGCACGCAGTTCCTCAGTGATCTGTAAACAAAGCTCACGCGTCGGGCAGACCACCACCGCCTGAATATCTGTGCAAGCGGTATTGAGGCACTCGATCAGCGGAATACCAAAAGCGCAAGTTTTGCCTGTGCCTGTTGGTGCTTTGGCAATAACATCCAGTCCCTCCAGCATCAGCGGAATGGTACGCGCCTGGATGGGGGTGGGCTGAGAAAAGCCCATCTCTTTGACCGCGCGCAACAGCTCTTCGCCGATATCCAGTTGGTCAAATTGTGTTATCTCGGTCATAAGGTTTCCTCAATTACATAGATTCGGGGGTATCGATCTTGAGCATCGTCAGCACATTCTGCAACACCGTACGTGTAGCGGCGCACAGGCACAAACGTGCATGCATCAGTGCTTTGTCATCCACCTTGCAACGGCAGGCGTTATAGAATTTGTGGAACAGCGCCGCCACGTCCTGGCAATAGCGCGTAATGCGCGCAGGATCGCGCTCGGTCGCCGCCGACACCACTTCGCCCGTATAGGCCGCAAGCAGTCGGATCAGCTCGCGCTCTTCGGGCACATTGAGCAGATCGAGATTGGCCTCCTCGCGATTCCACACGATACCCTCCGCTTCAAAGTTGCGGAAGATGGAGCAGATACGCGCGTGCGCATACTGCACATAGTAGACGGGGTTGGAGGAAGATTGTTCGATAGCCAACCCTAAGTCAAAATCCATTTGGGTATTGGCTTCGCGCAAGTTAAAGAAGAAGCGCGCCGCGTCCACAGGCACCTCGTCCAAAAGGTCAGCCAGTTGAATGGCTTTGCCCGTACGTTTGGACATACGCACCGTTTCGCCGTTTTTCATCAGGCGCACCAGTTGCATCAGCACCACTTCCAGACGGTCACCGTCCAAACCGAGCGCATCCATCGCGCCCTTCATACGCGCCACGTGACCGTGGTGGTCAGCACCCCACACATCGATACAGGTGGTAAATCCACGCAGGAACTTGTTGCGGTGATAGGCGATATCTGCCGCGAAATAGGTGGGATTGCCGTTGGCGCGCACCAGTACGTCGTCTTTGAGCTCCAAGCGGTCGATTTCCTCTTGTGTTTTACCCTCGCGCAGTAAACGGTCGGTCTGCACCTGTGCGTTTTTATACCACACAGCGCCATCCTTTTCATAGGTCAAGCCCTTTTCGGTAAGTAGGTCAATGACCGCCTTTACATCGCCATCCTTATGCAGTACAGACTCGTGGAACCACTTGTCATAGACGATGCGGTATTTGGCCATATCCCGGTGCATTTTATCAATATTGAGCGGCAGGGCATACGCTACCAACGCCTCACGGCGCACAGCCTCGTCGGCGTCGATAAACTTGTCACCGTGGATCGCCGCAAAACCCTTGGCGTGCTCTTTGATGTCATCGCCGTGATAGGCGTCTTCGGGCAGTATAACCGCCTCTTCGCCTTTAAATATCTGCTGATAGCGCACATCAAGCGACAAAGCAAACTTCTCGATCTGGTTGCCGGCATCGTTGACGTAGAACTCACGTGCTACGTCAAAGCCTGCCACGTCCAGCACAGCCGCCAGGCAGTCACCAAGTGCGCCGCCGCGCGCATTGCCCATATGCATCGGGCCCGTGGGGTTGGCGGACACAAACTCCACCATCACCTTTTGGCCTGCGCCAAAATCCGAACGGCCATAATCTGCGCCCTTATCAAGAATATCCTCCACCACACCGCCATAAAACGCCGGCGAGAGGAAAAAGTTCATAAAACCGGGGCCTGCGACCTCCGCGCGCTCTAGGCAAATACCATCAAACTATAAATACTTTTACAGAATCTCTGCGATTGCGCGCGGCGCCTTGCGAAAGGCGCGAGCA
>JAZSHG010000031.1:0-5086 GCA_045533135.1 Acutalibacteraceae bacterium | reverse complement strand
TCCTTCTCTTCAAGAGTGATCTTGTCCAAGGGCTTGTTCAATCTATCCCAAGCCAAGAACGCCATCACATCCTTGCCCAAATACAGATCGGTTGCTGAATAGGGGCAATTGTTTTCGTGCGGACACTGGTAGCAATATTCTGTTGCGCCTTCGGGGGCGTTTTCAGGTATAAACAGGGCGCGAGTACCAAAGCTGGAGATCTGCTTCGGGTTGGAAGCGTTGTTCAGCCAGCACATCAAGTCCAGATCGTGGCAGGATTTCGCCAGAATAAAACCGGAGCCACAATCCTTTTCGGAATTCCATTTGCCGCGTACGTAGGAAGTGCAGAAATGAGCAAAACCCACGTGCTCATTCATTTCCATGGTCGAAATAGTACCAATGGTGCCTGCATTGATCAGTTCCTTTATCTTGCGATAGAAGGGGGTGTATCGAAGCACGTGGCAGACAAAGACGTACAGCCCTTTTTGCTTCGCCAGGTTTTCAATTTCTCTGAGTTGCTTTGCATCGGCAACAATGGGCTTTTCCATCAGCATATGATAGCCGGCCTGCAAAATCTGCATGGCGGTTTCATAGTGATATTGATCCATCGTTGCATTGATCACAAAGTCACAAGGGACATGGCTTTGCGCAAACTCATCAAAGCTGCGGAATAAGCGATCGTCCGAAAGACCGTAGCGCTTTTTGGCTTCTTGCAGTTTAAACTCGTTGGGATCGACAACAGCGGCAATGCCCAATTCGGCACTTTCGCACAAAGAGTAATCTGCATAAATCTGTCCGCGGTTACCGTAGCCGACAACGACAGCCCATAACTTTTTGAATCCTGACATCATTGGTTCCTCACTTTTTTGTTTGCATTCAGTGGCAGAATAATGGTGTTTCAAGGGGAAATAGTATGTGCTTGCCGTTTACGGTATAGCAACATGGCAATTATACTGTTTTTTGCATGGATTGTCAAGTAAAACCGCAAAAAACAACGAAATGAAAATGTAAAAATCTTTGTACAAATTGTTCACAAAGTTTGCCGCACGCTATTGACAAGTGAAAAGAAAACACTTATAATGTGATATAGTTTCACAGTAAAGTGAGGGCTGCGTGTGAACCAATATATCATCAAAAGCATTTCAGTGACAGACGAACAGACGGGCGAAATTTGGTATGGACTTGATATACGTAGCAAAGGTGGGCGCGAATGGCGCTGTGAGGCGGTTACTACCAGCCTGCAAGAGGTACAGGGGTTTATACAAGCGTTGCTTGAAAACGATATAGAAGAATACCATTTGGAGGCACTGTTGCAGGACTGGGTGACAAAGCAGTATCTTTTAGGATAGACAACGAAGTAAAAATCCTGCTCCCCTCTTTTCATGGCGGTCAATATCTGCTATAATGATAGCAAATCCGTTGTGATGATGAGGATGCTATGAAAAAGACAGTGATTGGCATATTGGCGCACGTCGATGCAGGCAAGACCACGTTGGCAGAAGCGCTGTTATATCATTGCGGCAAGGTGCGAAAGGTGGGACGTGTGGACCACAAGGATACCTTGCTTGACAATCATGCGCTCGAACGTGAGCGCGGTATCACCATATTTGCCGGTCAAGCGCAGTTTTCGCTTGGCGAATGGGATGTCACCTTGCTGGACACGCCCGGTCACGTGGACTTTTCTGCCGAAACGGAGCGCATGTTGCAAGTGCTGGATTATGCGGTGCTGGTGATCAGCGGTATTGACGGTGTGCAGGCGCACACCCGTACACTGTGGCGCTTGCTCAAGCACTATGAGATACCAACCTTTGTGTTTGTGACCAAAATGGATTTTGCGCGCCGCACGGCGACAGATGTGATGGCAGAACTGCAAGAGGAATGCAGTGCGGATTGTGTGGATTTTTCGCCCGCGGAAAAGGCTAAACGCCAAGAGATGCTGGCCATGCAGCGCGAGGATTTATTGGAAACGTATCTGACCACGGGTGAGGTGAGTGTGCAGGCAACGGCGGAGCTGATTCGTAGCCGACAGGTGTTCCCTTGCTACTTTGGTTCGGGACTTAAATGTGAGGGCGTTGCAGAATTTGCCACGGAGCTGGAACGGCTTTTGTTGCCGTCGGTTTACGGTGACACTTTTGGCGCTAAGGTGTTCAAAATCAGTCGCGATCCGCAGGGCAATCGCTTGACACACCTGAAGGTGACAGGCGGTAGTCTCAAAGTACGCGATGTTATCGCTTATGATGATAAAGAGGAGAAGGTCAACCAGATTCGCCTGTATTCGGGGCTAAAATTTGATATTGCGGATGAGGTGACGGCAGGTGGTGTTTGTACCGTCACAGGCTTAACGGATACATATAACGGTCAAGGCCTCGGTGCACAGGCAACAGCAGGAGAACCGCTTTTGGAGCCTGTGATGCGGTATCGACTGGTCTTGCCTGAGGGGTGTGATCCCCAGCGCCTGTTTATGCAACTGCGCCAGTTGGAGGAAGAAGAGCCGCAACTGCACATTGGCTGGAATGGATTGCTTAAAGAAATCTATGTGGATCTGATGGGCGAAGTGCAGACCGAGATCCTCAAATATTTGATAGAAGAGCGGTTTGGCGTGGCGGTAGAAACCGACACGGGCCGTGTTGTGTATAAAGAGACTATCACCGATACGGTGGAGGGCGTGGGGCATTATGAGCCACTGCGGCATTATGCCGAGGTGCATCTGTTGCTGGAGCCGCTTTCGCGCGGCAGTGGGTTGCAATTTGTCACACGATGCCATGAGGATACGCTTGATCGCCATTGGCAACGGCTGATTATCAGCCATCTTGCCGAGCGCACCCACAAGGGGGTGCTCACCGGTGCGCCCATCACCGATATGCGTATCACGCTGATGTCGGGGCGCGCCCATTTGAAGCATACCGAGGGCGGTGATTTCCGCCAAGCCACCTACCGTGCCGTGCGGCAAGGTTTGATGCAGGCATCTTCCGTGCTGTTGGAGCCGTACTATGCGTTCCGTTTAGAGGTGCCACCGGAGTATATCGGGCGCGCCATCACCGATATGCGTCTGCGGCACAGTACGATAGAAGCACCACAGGAATCAGGCGCGCTCACGTTGATCAAGGGGCGCGGCCCTGTGACCGCGCTGAGCGGCTATGCCACCCAAGTGGCGGCCTATACGGGCGGACGTGGCCGCTTTTCCTTTGTAGTGGCCGGGTACGATCGCTGTCATGACGAAGAAGCGGTGGTGGCCTCCTGTGCCTATGATCCCGAAGGCGATGTTGAGCACACTCCCGATTCGGTCTTTTGTGCACATGGCGGTGGATTTACCGTCAAGTGGTCGCAGGTGGGGGAGTATATGCACCTTGAAAGCTGTTTGACTTCGAAGGAGGATACCATACCGCGTGTCAATACGCGCAATCTGCGAATAGACGAAAAAGAGCTGGAAGCGATTATGGAGCGTGAGTTCGGCAAACCGCGCCACCCATTATTCCGCCAGCCGCCAAAGCCTGTTGTGACAGCGTCCGAGCCGTATGTGTTTAAGGAAAAACGGCGATATCTCTTGGTTGACGGCTACAACGTGATTTTCGCCTGGGATGAACTGCGGCAGTTGGCGCAAACCGATCTGGCGGCGGCGCGTGACCGCTTGACGCTGTGGTTGAGCAATTACAGCGCCTTTTCTCACTGCGAAACAGTGCTGATATTTGATGCCTATCGCGTAGCAGGTAACGCCGGCAGTCGCGAGGATGTGGGTGATATTCGCGTGGTGTATACCAAAGAGAATGAAACAGCGGATATGTACATCGAAAAATTGACCGAGGAGATCGGCAAAAATCATCAAGTGCGCGTGGTTTCGTCCGACGGTATGATTCAACTGTCGGCGGTACGTGCAGGCGTTTTGCGTATGCCCGTTTCGGAGCTGCAACACGAGATCGCCGAAACGGCGGCACAACTGAAACAGACCTTGGATGAACTCGGTCGACATCGTTTGGGGACGGTGGGCGAAAACCAAAAGGAATCATAAGAAAAGCTCTGCATTCTCGGAATGCAGAGCTTTTTTCTATATCACAATGCCGCCGTTGGGGCTTAGCACTTGTCCTGTGATAAATGATGCGTCATCACTTGCCAAAAATAGCAGTGAGTGGGCGATGTCCTCGGGTGTGCCAATGCGTCCAAGCGGCGTCTCTGCCGCCAATTCTGCGCGGATATCAGCCGAAAGGTGAGCGTTCATATCCGTGTCGATCACACCGGGGGCGACACAGTTGACACGAATATGAGAGGGGCCAAGCTCCTTAGCCAGCGCCTTTGTCAAGCCGATGAGTCCTGCCTTTGCTGCAGAATAAGGTGCCTCGCAGGAGGCACCCGTCAGTCCCCAAATGGAGGACACGAACAGAATAACGCCATCCTGACGGTGAATCATATCGGCGGCCGCCGCCTGCGCACAGAAAAATGGGCCGTCGAGTGTCACGCCCATCATCTCGCGCCAGTCAGCTTCGGTCACATCGGTGAACAGATGTGACCGCGTGATCCCTGCGTTGCAAATGAGAGCATCGATGTGCCCAAACCGTGCTTTTGCCGCCGCCACCATTGCCTTTGCCGCCTGGCAATCGGCAACATCGGCGGCAAAAATATCCGCATCTGCGCCCAAGGCGTTAAGCTCCGCAAGCAGGCTTTCGGCGGCATCGCGGTTTTGGTGATAGCCGATACCCACACGCCAGCCGGCCTTAGCAAACAAAAGCGCCGTTGCGCGCCCAATGCCGCGAGAAGCACCGGTGATCAACACCGTTTTATGCATAGGTCAAACCTCCAAAGTGATGGATTTGTTGCTCGGGGTATAGGGGCGGTAGACAACGCCGGTCAAGTCGAACATATGCTTGGAGGCACGTACCGATTCGGAGTCGGCATATTTATCACTCAGATAGATGATCTCGCGAATGCCCGACTGGATGATCGCCTTGGCACATTCGTTACAAGGGAACAGCGATACGTAAACGCGCGCACCACGTAGCTTGTTACCGGTGTAGTTGAGAATGGCGTTAAGCTCAGCGTGGCACACAAAAGGATATTTGGTGTCCAGCGTGCTGTCACCACTTCTGTCCCACGGCAATACGTCATCACTGCAACC
>JAZSHG010000154.1:0-2018 GCA_045533135.1 Acutalibacteraceae bacterium | reverse complement strand
GGTCACGCAGACGGCAAAAAGGCCGTCCAGCGTCGTATTGCAAGCCACACCGCTACCCTTGGCCGCGAGATAGAGATAGCCCCAATCAATACGCACGTCATCGCCACTGCGCCACAGCACGGGCTGTTGGACGTTGCCCATTTTGATAGCCGTCGCGCCGTCGATCGCCACGTTTTGCGCCACTGCCTGTCCTTCACCAGCAAGATTTAACACCAATTCCTCACCGGCGGTGAGCGTTGCTGTCACCGCGTGCGCCTTGCCGTCGAGCGGCTCGCATGACAGGTGCAAAAAGCATACGGGGCGCGAAGCGTAATAGAGATCGTCGGCCAAGAGCGGAGAAGTGAACGTTGCTTTAAGACGGATAGATTCATTTTCAAAGGTGGCATAAGTGGACAGCGCATCCACCGTCAGCGATACTTGTGTCAATGCCGTCTCGCCGCCGTCACCCAAAAAGCGCCAATCCACGCCGTCAATCGTCACAAGGCCCTTCATCGCAAAGCGCTCGCCTGTCCAATGGTAGGGGGCACGGCGGTTGATGTCATCCAGTGACCAAATGGTGGTGTAGGGGTCAATGTTAAATAACGGAATAGATGGATAACGCATAAGTATTGAAACACCTCCAAGGATATGGTATACTGGTATGGGTATAGTATAGCAGACCGAAAAACAAAAAGATACCTAATATATCATTAAAAAGGTGTGATATATCAGTGAAATCACGAGAAACGCCATTCCCGAAAATGCAAACGGATAAGGCGGTCGATGTTTCGGCCCACAACGAGACCTTGCGCATCTTTCAGGACGATGACCGTCTGCCGCTGTATGTTGATCTTACCGGTATCACCCATCCCGACAGCGATTATCACGTGCACCGCACCGCCAGCGAGGTCACGGTGATGGAATATGTGTCCTCCGGCAGTGGCTATCTCCAATGGGGCGGCCGCTGGGAACAGGTGACCGCCGGGATGATCTACATCCTGCCCAAAGGCGTCACCCACGACTACGGCGCCGACAGTAACACGCCGTGGGAAAAGCGGTTTATCAACATCAAGGGCGATCTGCCCTTACAACTGCTTGAGGCCTATGGACTGACAGGTCGCGCGCTGTTTGACGGCAGTGAGTGTGCGCATCTGTTTTCGACGATCGACCGCGTGCTGACCGAGCCGATCTCACCTTTAGAGGCGCAAGCAATGCTCACGGGTATGTTTGTGCAGGTGCTCACCACCCTGTCGCAAAATTGTCGCCGCGAAGAGCATCATCGGGAAGCGGTCATTATGCGCGACTATCTCGATGCCAATGTTCACCGCAGTGTGAGCAGTGACGAACTGGCAGAACAAGTCTTCCGTTCGGTGGATTGCTGTCTTAAACGCTTTTCCAAGGAATATAACGTCACACCGTATGAATATCAACTGCAAAACAAAATGAGTGTGGCGCGCCGTCTGCTTGCCAACACCGATATGCCCATCCGCCAGATTTCCGCGGCGGTGGGATATGCCGACGCGCGCTATTTCTCATCCCTGTTCCGCCACAAATGCGGCGTCAGCCCCAGCGCCTATCGGCGAAAAAGCCGAGGCTGACAGCATAACTGCGCCCGAATCGCTCATACTGTATAAGAGGTGAGCGATGTGAAAGGGGCAAAACGGTGGATGGTGGTCTGCCTGTTGATGGCGCTTTTTCTGTGGTCGATGCCGCTGTGGCGCCATACAGCGCCAACCGATACGTTGCCGCCCACACCGGTGCCGCGTGAAATAGCGCCAACCCTTCGCTTTTTAGCCGTGCTGACAGATGACGGCACACCGCAAGGATTACTGCTTATCACCCTTTCACCTACCGCAGGCGTTGCCGTTTGCGGTATGCCGATCAACACGCGCCTTGTGCGCAATCGCCGTTTTGTGTCGGTGGACGCGCTGGCGGCAGAGGTGGACAAAACGGCCCTGCGCCAAACAGTGGAAAACACACTGGATATCACGATAGATAAGCACCTTGTTCTGTCCTATAACGCCGCGCACGACCTGCTG
>JAZSHG010000064.1:0-5624 GCA_045533135.1 Acutalibacteraceae bacterium | reverse complement strand
GGTCACGCAGTCAGGTAGCATTTACATCGTCGGGTGCTACATCTCAACGCAGGAGGAAAATCGGATTTCAAAGGGTCACTGACCCTTTGGTCGTCTGTGGATGGGGTTTTTAGGGGAAACAACTGTTGCAACATCGGCTCTGTCATCGCGCATAAATGCGCTCGCCAGTCGCCGTGTTGCGGCCACTCCTTATTGCTCGCTGTATCCGCCCCTGGCGGCGCTCGCAAACGTCCCATCGAAAGGGTTTCCCCTAAACGAATCTTTGCCTCCTTTCTTTTCGCAAAGAAAGGAGGTACGCACCTGCACCGCCTTACTTTTGCCGCAAAAAAGAGTTGTCCCATTTCCAAAAATATGGTATAATTCTTGCAGTTAACCACCACACGCACACCCAAAAATAACGCCAAAAAGGGGGAGAGCAACCGTGAAAAAACGCCATACCTTTTTCTATCACCTGTTGCGCCCCTTGGTGATGCTGTTTTTGAAACTGCGCTTTGGCTATACGCACGAAAAAGCCAAAAACCTGCCCAAAACCTACATCGTGGTCGCCAACCACGCCACCGACTATGATATGCTGTTGGTGGCGGCCAGCTTTCGGCGGCAGATGTATTTCCTGGGAAGTGAACATATTGCGCGCTGGAAAAAGCTCTACCCCCTGTTGCG
The DNA here is from genome assembly GCA_045533135.1 of Acutalibacteraceae bacterium. Classification (GTDB taxonomy): domain Bacteria; phylum Bacillota; class Clostridia; order Oscillospirales; family Acutalibacteraceae; genus HGM12789. The sequence continues at coordinate 4,964 of JAZSHG010000064.1, read as the reverse complement.
CTATGCCTTCGACCCCATCATGCGCCCCAAAGGCGCCTCCGCCACCAAAGCGGCGTTGGAGATGGTGCGCCGCGCGCGCAAAGGGCGCAACGTCTGCCTGTTTCCGGAGGGTGTGCGCACCTGGGACGGTCGACCTTGCCCCATCACGCCGGCTATCGCCAAGCTCATCCGGTCCGCCAACTGCGGCCTGGTGACCTATCGCTTAACGGGCGGCTATTTTGTCAGCCCCCAGTGGGGCGAGGGGCTTCGCCGCGGCAAGCTTCACGGCGCCCCTGTGCGCGTGTTTACCGCAGAGCAAGTCGCCGCCATGACGGTGGACGAGCTGTATGCGGTCATCGCCCACGATATCGGCGAAGATGCCTATGCGCGCCAGGCGCAAAATCCCACCCCCTATCGCAGTAAAGCAGGCGCCAAGGGACTGGAAAACCTCCTGTTCATCTGCCCGCAATGCGGCGCCTATCACACCATCACCACCGAGGGCGACACCCTCTCCTGTACCGCCTGCGGCTTGCGCGCCACCTACGATGCCTACGGCTATCTCCATGGCCTTGCGGTCGAGACGGTGGCACAGCTTGCCGATTGGCAACGCGCACAGGTTGTCCGCGATGCGGCAAAGGGCAAGCCCTATACCGCCGCGAGCGGCATCCTTTTACAGCTGCAAGACCACAACGAAACGCAAGCGGCACAAGGGGAGATCGTGCTCACGCCCGATGCCCTGCGTTGCGGCGACAAAACCATCCCCCTTGCCGCCATCACCGAAATGGCGATGCACGGCAAAAAGGCGCTGGTGTTCACCGCCGACAAGATCTACTATGAGCTCCTGCCCCAAAACACCAACACCCTGCGCTTTTTGTGGTACTATACTGCCTGCCTCACGCGTGAAGAAGAACCCGTCTGACAAGAGCAATGCCCCCTCGGTTGAGGGGGCGTTTTTCAAAACATCCGCAATCAGATCGTGCCGACAACGACCAGTGTCGCCGTACCGGGGACGGTGGTGTAGGCACCCGTCACAGGATCCTGCGTAAAGGTTGCGGCAGGCACCGTAATTTGACCGGCATTGCTGGCAAACTGTCCTGTCGCCTCATTATAGGTGTACTGCACACCCTCGGTCCAACCCTCGCCGTTGAAGGTGACGACCAGATCGGTCAAAATCGGATCAAAGGTGTCGGTGATGATCGCGTCATCCGTTGCGACCACCGCTTCGTTACCGAAGTTTTGGATCACAAAGGTGTAGGTCACGCGGTCATTGTCCACCACCTGGGTGGGGGTGATGGATTTGGAGATGGTCAGCCGCGCCGTCGTGTCCGCCGTCACCGTTTCGGTCGCCGTCACAGGCGCGCTCAAACCGTCACCGGTCACCGTCACCGTGTTGACAACCGTACCGTCTGCGGCAGGCGGCGCAAAGCCGTTGGCGCGCGCCTGATAGATCAGTACCGCATCGCCGTTTGCCGGAATGCTGATGCCCGAAACCACCAGCGGCGGCCCGGCCTCCACCGTGGGAGCGGCTTGCTCCACGCCGTTGATAAAGAGCAGTGCCGAGCCCTCCTCATAGGTGAGCGGATATACCGCTTCGCCGCCGAACACAAAGCCGCCCAGGTTATCGCTGACGGTCAAGTCCGCCAGCACGCCACCGGTGGTGTTGCGCAGTGCCACCGCATAGGTGACAAGCTCACCGACGGTGTAAGTGCCCTCCACGGCGGTTTTGGTCGCCGTCAAAGCGTCGAGTATCTCCCCGACGGCAATGTTGGAGTTGGTGCTGATACCGTTGTAGGTCAGGGTCGCTTGGTTAAAAAATACAGCCATCGTGCGTTCATCCTTTTCAAAGTTTGCAGGGGGATTTCCCCCCACAATGGCATACTATGCCGCAAATCTACCGCGCGTGACAAGCTTTCGTGCCGCAAACCGCATTTTAGGGGAGATTTTTCTCATTTTCTTATGGAAAATTCCACCAAGACAGAGTATAATGAAGAAAAAAGCGCACCACCATATACAAAGGAGGGGATGAAAATTGAAAAAGCAACGCACCCTGTCAACAACACACATCATCATGGCAAGCTTTATCATCGTCATCCTGCTTGGTGCGGTGTTGCTTTCCCTGCCCATCAGCTCTGCCGATGGCAAACCCACCCCGTTTGTTGACGCCCTGTTCACCGCCACCACCTCCACCTGCGTCACAGGCCTCGTGGTGACGCCCACCGTCACCTCGTGGAGCGTGTTCGGCCAGGTCGTCATCCTCCTGCTCATTCAGATCGGCGGATTGGGTGTCATCACCATTCTGTCGGCGCTGATGATACTGCTGAACAGAAAAATGGGCATCGGTGATCGCCTGCTTTTGCAGGACGCCTTCAACCTCAACTCCCTGTCCGGCCTGATACGCTTTGTCAAAAAGGTGGTGGGCGGCACCCTGCTCATCGAAGGTATCGGCGCTTTGCTGTATATGACGGTGTTTGTCCCCGATATGGGTGCTCGAGGCATTTGGGTATCGGTGTTCACCTCCGTTTCCGCCTTTTGCAACGCCGGCATCGACATCATCGCCGAAAACAGCCTGTGCAACTACGCCCTAAACCCCATCATCAACACCGTCACCTGCACCCTCATCATCTTGGGCGGCATCGGCTATATCGTTTGGTGGGATGTTTTACGGGTGTGCAGACAACCGCGCGGCAAAAAGCGGTTTTCCGCTCTGACCTTGCACAGCAAGATCGCCCTCACCGTAACGCTGGCGCTGATTTTGGTGGGCGCCGCGCTGATTTTCGCGTTTGAATATCACAATCCGCAAACCATCGGCAACTATACCCTGCTCGAAAAAATCGAGGTCTCGCTTTTCCAATCGGTGACCACGCGTACGGCAGGCTTTGCCACCGTGCCGCAGGAGCATCTGACAAACGCCTCTGCGCTGGTCTGCTTACTGCTGATGTTTATCGGTGGCTCGCCCGTGGGTACGGCAGGCGGCATCAAAACCGTCACCGTGGCGGTGCTTGCCGCCTCTGCGCTGGCCTCCATCCGCAACAAAGAGGATACCGATCTGTTTGGCAGACGGCTGACAAAGCAGGCGGTCAGCAAGGCGTTGGCGGTGGCCTGTATGTCCTTTGCGATCATGTTCGTGTCCGCCGTATTGCTGTCGGCCGTGACCGAAGCATCGGCGCTGGATGTGCTGTATGAGACGGCCAGTGCCACGGCAACGGTCGGCCTGACGAGAAACCTGACGGCCACCCTCGACAGCCTCGGCAAGATCATCGTGCTTGTCACCATGTATCTGGGCAGAGTCGGCCCCATATCCTTGGCCATAGCCTTCAACAGCAAAAACAGCAATCCGAATATTGTGAAAAATCCCACCGAAGAGATCAGCGTGGGATAAGAGAAGGGAGCATGTACTGTGAGTATTCAGAAAACCTACGCCGTGTTTGGCCTGGGAAGATATGGACAAGCGGTCGCCCAGGAGCTGGTCAAAAACGGCGCCGAAGTGTTGGCGGTGGATATCGACCAAACCACCGTCAATAACGCTATCGAAACCATCCCTGTGTGCAGGTGCGCCGACATCACCGAGCCCGAGGCGATAAAACGGTTGGGTATCGCCAACATCGACGTGGTCATCGTCGCCATGGCGAGCAACCTGGAAGCCAGTGTGATGGCGGTCACGCTTTGCAAAGAGGCAGGCGTCAAAACCGTTATCGTCAAATGCGGCAGTGAGATGCACCAAAAGATCCTGCTGCGCGTTGGCGCCGATAAGGTGATCATCCCCGAAAAGGAATCGGGCGTGCGCCTGGCGAAAAACCTGCTGTCCGCAGGCTTTTCCGAGATGATCGAGCTGTCTGATGAGGTGTCGATGGTCGATATGCAGGTCAAGCCCGATTGGGTGGGCAAGACCCTGATCGAATTGGGCTTGCGCCAAAAATATGCCATCAACGTGGTGGCCCTGCGCAAGGCGGATAAGATCAGCACCACGATAGATCCCATGATGCCGCTGGAAAGCGGTATGCAGCTTATCGTCATCGCCGACACCGCCAAGCTAAAAAAGCTGAAATAAAAAATTTACAGTTTGTTATAGAAAAGCGCATACAAACAGGATATAATACAGATAACGACCGAGAAAGGGAGATGACCATGGCTGTTATTGGTGTCAACAAGCAAAATTTTGAACAGATCGCGCGCGACACACGACCTGTGCTCCTCGATTTTTATGCCGATTGGTGCGGCCCGTGTCAATTGGTGTCGCCCCTTGTCGATGAGATCGCCGCAGAAAATCCGCAATATCTCGTGGGCAAGATCAACGTGGATGAGGAGCCCGAGCTGGCGCAAGCCTTCGGCGTGGTCAGCATTCCGATGCTTTGCGTCCTCAAAGACGGCAAAATCGCCGCCCAAATGGTCGGCGCGCGTCCCAAAGAGCAAATTCTCGCGATGCTGGAAAACTGATTCACCCTGTCAAATCACAAAAGGAGGTCATACATAATGATGAACCAAAAAGTCCGCGACCTGCTCAATCAGCAGATCAACAAAGAGTTCTATTCCGCCTATCTGTATCTGGATTTTTCCAACTATTTTGAGGATAAAGGTCTCGACGGCTTTGCCAACTGGTATATGATCCAGGCGCAAGAGGAGCGCGACCACGCGATGCTGTTTTATCAGTATCTGCAAAACGAAAACCAAAAGGTCACCCTCGATGCCATCGCCAAACCCGACAAGGTGTTCTCCTGCCATATGGATGTGCTCAAAGCCGGCCTGGAGCATGAGGAATACGTCACTTCGCTCATCAACGACATCTACGCCGCCGCGTACGAGGTCAAGGATTTCCGCACGATGCAGTTCCTCGACTGGTTTGTGAAGGAGCAGGGCGAAGAGGAGACCAACGCCAACGACCTGATCACCAAGATGGAGCTGTTCGGCAGTGACCCCAAGAGCCTCTATATGCTCAACCAGGAGCTCGCCGCGCGTATCTACTCCGCCCCCTCGCTGGTGCTGTAAGA
>JAZSHG010000163.1:0-2558 GCA_045533135.1 Acutalibacteraceae bacterium | reverse complement strand
GGCCTGTAACGGCGATGATATGGGGGATGCCGAGGGTGGCGAGATACATCACCGCAAAACTGCCCACAGGGCCGAGGCCTTGCACCACTGCCACCTGTGCCTGCTCAATGGGACAGGCGGCTTCTTTGGCCAGGCGGAAGGCGTGCAACGCGGTCGGGCCTGCGCAGGCAAACACGCACACCATTTTGGGATCCAGCTCATCGGGAATGCGGATGAGGTTTTTGACGGGGGAATAGTTATATTCGCCGTAGCCGCCATAAAAATGGGGTGCGACGTCGGGGTTTCCGCCGTTGGTAACACCCATATTCAGGCAGTTGGCATCATCGCCTGTGCGGCACAAGAGGCACTCGCCGCAGGGGCAGGCGATATCCACCACCACGTTATCGCCGACAGCGATACCGCTTATCTTGCTGTCCGCATCGGACAGCGCCATCACCTTGCCCACAAATTCATGGCCGATGCCTGTGGGAGGATTGGTCGGGATCTTGCCGCGCCAGATGTGCAGGTCGGTGCCGCACACACCACTGGCGATCAACTTCATCTGTGCCATGCCGTCAGCAGGCGCGGTCAAGGGATATTCACGGATCTCAAAAGGCTCGTTTACGGCTGTCATAATGGCAATTTTTGCGGTTTGCATAAAATACATCCTCCTTAAAATATGTCTGCATCATCCCTGCTCGGTGCGCTTGAGGATATCCTCTTGCACCGCGCGGTCGAGGGTGGTATAAAACGCGCTGAAGCCCGACACGCGCACCACCAGCGACGGGTAGGCGCGCGGATTGTCCATCGCGTCGGCAAGTATTTCTCGGGAAACGGAGTTTATTTGCATTTCCTGACCGCCGCGCGCAAAATAGGTGCGAATCAGGGTGGCAAGCTTGGCGCGGTTTTGGTCGTCGGTGAACATCGCAGGGCTGTATTTTTGATTGAGCACCGTGCCGCAACCCACCTGCGTGTAGTCGGGCTTGGTGGTGGACAGCACCACCGCGGTCGGGCCGTTCTTGTCCACGCCGTGCATCGGAGAGGCGGCGTCGGACAGCGGTTCGCCGTTTTTGCGTCCGTCGGCGGTCGCCGCCACCTCCACACCTGCGGAGATGTTTTGGATATTGGAGGCGATACCGATATAGACACCGCCGCCATCGGGCGTTTTGTAGCGGTCGAAGATGCGCGCGTGTTCTTTCACGAACCACACGGCATATTTATCGGGCAGCGGCTCGTCATTGCCGTATTTGGGCGCGTCAAGCAGCGCTTTTTGCAACCACTCATACCCCACAAAATCTGCCGCGAGCGCATCACGCAGTTCTATGATGGTGGCGCGTTTTTCGGTGAAGATCACCTGCTCCATTGCCGCGAGCGCATCGGCCACCGTGCCGATGCCCATACAGCCTGCGCCGTGGACAGAGGGGTATTTGGTGCCGCCGTTGTTGATATCCAGGCCGCGCTCGATGGTCTGCTGACAGAAGCAGGAGAGAAACGGCGAGGCATAGCTTTCGCGGTTATAGCGGTCGTTTTCGTTGCGGAAAAACGCCATATATTCCGCCGCACCAGCTTCCATCTGCACGCGCAGGCGCTCCATATAGTCCTCCATGGAGGTGATGGTTTCCGCTTCGCCCGTATGGGGGCCTTTTTGCACGCCTGTTTGCATACAGCGGCCGTCGCACAACGCCATTTCGAGGTATTTGGGAGAATTATAGCGGTCGTCACTCCACGGCGGCTGTTGACCGGGCAGGAAGTTTTCGATACAGCCGACAAACACATAGTTGCGGCAATCCTCAAGCGCGTAGCCGAAGCGGCGCAGGGCCGGAATGTTGACCTCATCGTTCATCAGCGCAGGATAGCCGATGCCTGTGCCGATGACCTTAAGGCATGCATCGAGAAATTCCGCAGGCGCATCCTTGTAAAGACGTGCGGAGAGGTTGGGACCGGGGATGGCGCAGATCTTCACCGCTTCAAGGATGTGGTAGGAAAGTGCGTTGACACCGCCTGTGCCGTCGGCGAGCACGCCGCCGATGGCGATGTTGCAGACGTCATCGCCGCCGTAGATGGCCTTGCGCTCACCCAGCTTATACAGCGTGCAGGCGAGCAGTTCCACCGCTTGGTCGGGGGTCAGACGACCGGCGGCGATATCGGCTTGATAATAGGGATACAAAAACTGATCCATGCGCCCAAACGCCATTGCATAGCGGCCTTCCCACGAAAAGGCGGTGTGCGCCATAAAGGTCAACTGCAACGCCTGTGCGAAGGTTTCGGGTGGGGCGGTCATCAGGTGGCGGCAGTTTTTGGCCGCGATTTTAAGGCTATCGGCCCATTCGGGCGCAAGTGCGGCGAGCGCTTCGGCCGCATGGGCATAGCGCCCGAGCATTGCGCCAAACGCGGTCATCGTAACGTGGGTGGCGGCGAGGAAATCCGCCTTCTTTTTGTCGGCGGCGTGTGTTTTTTGCGCCGCTTCGATGCGTGCGAGTGTGCCACCGACGCCGTCCTTGAGAAACGTCACATAGTCGGGAGCAAAATGGTCGGCGTTGGTGCCAAAATGCCGCTCGCCAAAGCTTGCACGCACGCGG
>JAZSHG010000095.1:0-7693 GCA_045533135.1 Acutalibacteraceae bacterium | reverse complement strand
CCACAATAGCCGGTGTTGGATCCATCGCGATCACAGGTACGCCTGCGTAGCGTCCCGTCACCTCCCGGTGAAGCAACCCCAAAAAGGCGCGTGCCGCCTCTTTGACAGCCGTCTCCTCCTTACCAACGAATCCAAACATACATAAATCCGAAAACGGCGGATACTTCATCATCCGACGAGCCTCGATTTCTGTTGCAAAAAAGCCTTTGTAGTCTTGTTTCGAGGCCAAGTCGAGAATATAGTGGTCAGGGGTATAGGTTTGTATGATAGCACGTCCGGAATCGTCACGGCGTCCTGCACGACCAATAACCTGTGTCAGCAATGAAAAGGTCGTTTCAAAGCTGCGATAATCGGTGCCAAAATGCGCCTGATCCGCTGACAACACCCCCACCAACTCCACATTGGGAAAATCCAATCCTTTTGCCACCATTTGGGTACCGATCAGGATATCGTATTCCCCCTTAGAAAATGCAGCAAACTTCTGCTCATAAGCAAAACGCGACATCGTCGTATCGGCATCCAAGCGCAAGACGGAAGCCTGCGGAAAACGCTCGGAAAGTTCCTCTTCCACGCGTTGCGTGCCTAATCCGGTATAGCGGATCTTATCCGATCCACAGGTGGGACACACATGGGCCGCCGGCTGTGTGTGCCCACAATAGTGGCACATCAGCTGGCGATTGGCACGATGATAAGTAAGCGAAATACTGCAAGAAGGGCAAGTGACGACACCGCCACACTGGCGGCACGACACAAATGTGTTGTAGCCACGGCGGTTAAGCAGAAGCACTGCTTGTTTTTTCTTGGAGAGGCAATCATTGATCGCTTCTTCCAACTTCGTCCCGATAATAGCATCGGGGGATGCTTCCTCGCGCATATCCGCTATCTCCACCTGCGGCAAAGTGGCTTTACCAAAGCGCTCACGCAGCGTGTAAAGAGTATAGCGCCCTGTATTGGCGTGGTGATAGCTTTCCACTGAAGGCGTGGCGGATGTAAGCAATAGCAACGCATTATGATAAACACAACGGAAACGGGCCACATCCTTGGTATGAAAGCGCGGGCTGGATTCGGATTTGTAGGTGTGTTCCTGCTCCTCGTCCATCACAATGAGCCCAAGCGACGAAAACGGCGCAAACACAGCCGATCGAGTGCCGATAACAATGGAGGCCTCACCGCGACGAATGCGTTTCCATTCGTCTACACGTTCGCCAATGGCCAAGGAACTGTGAAGCACAGCCACGCGCCGACCGTATTTGCCTAAAAACAGTTGCATCATCTGGGGGGTAAGAGATATTTCAGGCACCAACACCAGCACCTGTTTACCCTGTTCAATCACGTGATCAATCAGGTTCATATACACGCTGGTCTTGCCACTGCCTGTTACACCGTAAAGCAATGCCGCCGACGCCTTTTGGGCATCAAACTGCTTTTTAAGTCCCTCGAAAGCAGTTTGTTGCTCCTTATTCAAGGCAACCGAATGAATTTCCGGTAGCGGTTGTGTGGCATTGGCAGATCGCAACACTTCGTGCTCAAAGCACTCAACCAAATGCTTTTTCTCTAACGTTTGGATAACAACAGGAGTTACCGACGCAAAATAGCACAGTTCTTTTACCGATGCGGCTCCACAATCGCACAGCACACGTAAAACCGAGCGCTGTTTGTCTGTGCATTTGTTGACCACAACTGTTTCATCATAGGTCTCGGGATCAAAAGCGATACGCACCATTCGCACGGTGGCATCGCCAACCACACGGGCTGCAGCATCAGTACGCACCAACCATCCACGTGCGGTCATTTCTTCCGGCAAAGAGCTCTCATTTACAAGTCCAACCGAACGCAACAGGCGGTCACGCGGCACGTCTGTCTTGGCAGAAGCTACACGTTGCAACAGTTCACGCTCAACGGGCGGCAACAGTGCCAAGCCCTCACCCGAAGGTGCTTGAAATCCCAATCGATAGGTTGGTTTGATTTTCATATTCAAACCTGACGGTATAGCCGCGCGCATAGCTTCAAACCAGGTGCAAAAGGTGCGCTCTTTAAGCCAGAAAATTAGTTTAAGCATCTCTTCGTTAAGAAGCGGCTCACTGTCCAGCACCTCAACGATCGGTTTGAGCTTGTCGCGCTCTGCCTCTGTGGCAATCTCCATTACAACGCCTTGCGTTTTGCGGTTTCCACCGCCAAAAGGTACCAACACGCGGCAGCCGACCTGTACGTGAGAAAAGTCATCGGGAATAACATAGCTATACAGCTTGTCAAAATGATAAGATGCCTGTTCTACCGCCACTTTGGCAATCGGTAACAGCAGCACAGACACCCCTCCTTTTGTTTGTGTTAATAGCTAAAAGGTAAATTATTCGTTACCAAACACATAATCGCCGCGTTTGAAATCGTCGATTGCCAAACTGACGGTCTTGTCAGTCATCTTGACACCGTTCGTTTCCGCTTCCATAGCGATATCACGGGCACGTTTGGCAACACCGATAACAACAGCATAGCGGCTGTTATCTCCTTTAAGCTGTTCAATGTCAGTAGGTTTAAGCATTGTTCATTACCTCCATAAAATTGGTTTTCATTCTGTTATAGCGAAGCGATTCTGCCTCCAAAATGGCTTGCAAACGCAAAACCGCTTTTTCGACATCATCGTTAATGACCAAATATTGGTATCTGTCGGCAGTGGCCAGTTCTTGTCTTGCCGCCGCCATGCGCCGTTGGATGACCTCTTCCTCCTCTGTTCCACGGCCACGCAACCGGCGTTCAAGCTCTTCAATAGAGGGAACGCCAATGAAAACAGACACGTGATCAGGACAGGTTTCCATCACCTTCAGGGCGCCTTGCACTTCAATTTCCAGTATCACATTTTTGCCTGCCGCCAAGCACTCCTCAACATACGGAGCCGGCGTGCCATAATAATTGCCGCTGTATTCAGCATATTCCAAAAGCGCGTTATCAGCAATCATCTGCTCAAATTCTTCACGGGTGCGAAAGAAATACTGCACACCGTCAACGTCACCCGGACGAGGCGGACGAGTAGTTGCAGACACCGATAACACCGTATCCGTACGCTCTGCCAAAAAACGTGACAGCACTGTTCCCTTGCCGCAACCGGAAGGACCCGAAAAAATGATCAGCATACCGCGTTTATTCGTCATCGCCGGTGTCCTCCTCGCTGTCATGCTCAATAAAGCGATTGGCAACCGTTTCAGGCTGTACTGCCGACAGCACAACATGATCGCTGTCCATAATCAGCACCGCACGTGTGCGCCTGCCGTAGGTGGCATCGATCAAACTGCCGCGATCCTTAGCGTCTTGGATAATACGCTTGATGGGTGCAGATTCAGGGCTGACAATGGCGATCATACGGCTTGCAGACACCATATTGCCAAAACCGATATTGATAAGCTTCATTGTAGCCACCTCACTCGATATTTTGAATCTGTTCGCGAATCTTTTCGATTTCGGCCTTGATATCCACCACTTTACGTGTGATGCTCAAATCACCCGACTTCGAGCCGATGGTGTTGGTCTCGCGGTTGATCTCCTGCACCAGGAAATCCAGTTTGCGGCCAATAGATTCGCTACTGTTCATCAACTGAACCAGTTGTTCAAAGTGACTGCGCAAACGAACAGTTTCCTCTGCCACCGCAATCTTATCCGCATAAACAGCCGCTTCTGTGAGCAGACGTTGCTCATCAACTGCGGCGCCGTTAAGCAGCTCACGCATACGCGCTTCGACCTTGTCCATATGTTCCTTGACCGTCTTGGGAGAACGCTCCTCGATAAAGGCAACGTTCTCCAAAATGGTCTCGGCGCGACTGAGTACATCTTCGCGCAGCTTGGCGCCTTCGCGCTCGCGCATTGATACAAAAGCAGACAGCGCCTCGTCGGTCACACTGCGTACAATGTTCCAGACAAGCTCTTCGTCCTCGGGCTCGTGGTGAACCGTCAGGATATCGGGATAGCGTGCCAGGGAACCTGCTGTCATATCGTCGCGCAGATCATACCGCTCCGCAAGCTCTTTAAGCGCCTTAACATAGCTTTCGGCAAGCGAATGATTGATCAGCACCTCGCTACCGGGGCGATCCACTGTTTCTATCCACAGATTGACATCCACCTTACCACGAGAAATGCAGGACTGCAAATAATTCTTCAGCTTTTCGTCCAAATAGCCGTAAGCACGGGGCGTACGGCAACTAAACTCAAAATAGCGGTGATTCACCGACCGTATCTCAACGGTCACAGACATGCCCTCGGTCACGCGCTCGGCACGTCCAAAACCGGTCATACTCCTGATCATTGTTATTCCTCCTTTTTGTGGGCGCAGGCACAACAACAAGGCTTGAAGAAGTCTTGCACTTGTACCGAAACGCCGTCATCAGTGGCCACAAAGCCTAACCGATGCAACATATCCGCAAAACGCATATCTTCGCACACAGCTTCGGGCACGGCACGATTGTTGGCGATGTTCACAGCCGCACGCACAAGTCCTTCTGCCAGCAATTCATCATCGGTTTCCGTGCGATGAATGGTCAAAAAGTCCTGATTATATGTGTAAAGGCAATACCCTTTCCACTCACCGCCATCGGTCATAGAAAGCACAAGGCCATCACGTCCTGCGTGTTCACAACAGCGAGCTGTTGTAGTTTCATCGGCGGGTACGATTATCAACACGGGCTTGTCCCTCCCTGCCATGTTTAATGTATGAAGCGGCAATTTTCTTTTGCACCTGTGCCGCCATAAGCAACGCTTTTACCTCTTTCGGGTCAAGATGACGCCATTTACCAACAGGTAACATTCCCAGCTTAACACCGCCCATCGCCACGCGTTTGAGACGGATGACAGGCAGTTGCAACTGTTCGCACATGCGGCGAATCTGGCGATTGCGGCCTTCATAAAGCACGATTTCCACCACCGTGCGGTCAGGATGCTCACTGATAACAAAAATATCCGCAGGAGCCGTTTTTCTGCCGTCCAACATCATGCCCTCGTGGAATATATTGAGCTGTTCATCGGTAATCTCCGAGCGCAAGGTAACACGATAGTTTTTGGGGACATGGGTAGATGGATGCATCATCGCATTGGCAAAATCGCCGTCGTTGGTACAAAGCAATAACCCTTCGGATTCTCTATCCAAACGACCGACAGGAAACACACGCACACCCACATCGCCCAACAGATCTGCCACGCATTTGCGCCCCTGCTCATCACTGAGCGTAGTCACATAGCCGCGCGGCTTGTTAAGCATGATATAGGTAGGCGTTTCTGCCTCCCCTACCCGTTTTCCGCCGACAGTAACGATATCCTTCATTGGGTCTACCTTGTCACCGAGCTCAACAGGTCTGCCGTTCACCTTTACCTTACCGGCAAGAATTAGCTCCTCCGCCTTGCGGCGAGAAGCCACGCCGCGTTCGGACAGGAATTTTTGTAATCTGATAAGCGCCATTTGTCATTTCCTTTCTGTCAGCCCCAAGCCGCCAACAAATCGCAGAAGAATCGCCACCACCAAGTCCAAACAGAGGAAACAGGGCGTTCTTTTACTGTTTCTGCGGCGCGCAGAGGGGTTGTATAGCAAAGACCTGTGTCCGTCTGAAAGCAAACACGGCCTATAATCTCTCCTTTTTCAACAGGTGCCAGCACAAACGCCGGTAGCTCTGTGTGTGCAACAAATGCAGATGTGTCGTCGGCCGACACAATAGGCGGAGAAAGCGGATCACACAGTACTCCCACCCTTTCTCTCACGCCGCCTGCAACAGAAAGTGGCTCAATCACCACCGCCGGCAAGGTCGCACGCTTGACCTGCGAAAAGCCATAATCATACAGTGCTTGGTGATCGTTCCAGTAGTCGTGACCGTTCAAGGTCACCACCACCAATGTGATACCGTCGCGTCTGGCGGCAGACACCAAACAGCGACCGGCTTTTGTGGTAAAGCCCGTTTTCAAGCCAATACAGTCCACCATTTTTGTCAGCAACTTGTTATGGTTAGTAACCGTATGCTTTACAGGCGGCGTACCAAAAGATATTTGCGTCTGTTTTGTCGCACAAACCTCTGCCAAAAACGGATTTTCAAGCACAGCTGCCGCCAGCTTTGCCATATCCGCCGCCGACGCCCGATGTCCGTTGGCGTCCAACCCGGAAGGCGTCACAAAGTGGCTATTGGTCATACCAAGTGCCGCCGCCTTCTCGTTCATCCGACGCGCAAACGCCTCCAGGCTATCATCAACAGTCAAGGCTACCGCGTTGGCGGCGTCGTTCCCCGATTCCAGCAACATACCCGTCAGCAGATCGCGCACAGTAATGCGGTTACCGCCTTTGAGTCCAAGTGACGATCCCTCGACCAGCACCGCCTCCTTTGGAACAACGATCTCGCGGTCAAGTTCCAAAAGTTCCGCGCCCAAAAGCGCTGTCATCAGCTTGGTAGTGCTTGCCATCGGTCGCGGCGTATCACCGTCCTTTTGCCACAGGATCTCCCCTGTTTCGGGAACATAAATGACAGCAGACATAGACGACACCGACGGCGCGGCTGACACCGAAAAGCCCGTCAAAAACAACGCACAGCAAAGCAAGACCGTTACTGCTTTTTTCACATCGATCACCTCACCGACACTATATGCGGCAGGTCATCGAAGCATACCGAAGCGTCCGTTTCAGGCGTTGGGCTCTTTGTTGGTAAACAGATCGCTAACGCGATCCACTATATCAGGAATCATACTTACCAATCTATCCGTAGTTGTGGGGTTCGCCTGCAACGGCAACACGGATGTGTGACCGTCACGCACACACAGCATAGCGATAGGTGTCACAGAGACGCCTGCACCACTGCCACCGCCAAAAAGCTCCTTTTCGGTTTTGGTCGGCAAATCTGTACCGCCACCGCCAAAGCCACAGGTCACCTTTGAGATGGGAATAAGCGTAACATCGCCTACCGTAATTGGTGTGCCAATCACGGTGTCCACATCCACCATTTCTTTGACACGATCCATTGTAACACCAAGCAGTTCGCTCAATTGTTTAGCCATAGCCGCTACCTCCTTGTTTTTAATCAATCAACCGTTCGGTCGGAAATTATCTTTATTCTTGTGCTTCCTGATCCTGCGCCTCAATAATTTCATCCAGCGTAGTTTCCACCAACACACCGCCTGTTTCGCTCTGCGGCAAAGGCGGCAACTGCTTGATAGAATCCAGCCCAAAGCAACGTAAAAACACCGCCGTCGTACCATACAGCAACGGATGACCGGGCAACTCCAGTCGGCCGCGTTCTTCCACCAGGTTTTTGGTCATCAGACCTTGGATAACCGCCGAGCAATCGACGCCACGCACCTGCTCGACAAACGCCTTGGTGACAGGTTGGTTGTAGGCAACGATTGCCAATACTTCCATCGCCGCTTGGGAAAGCGGCGTGTTGCGGCGCAGATCCATTGCGCGGCGCACTTCATCGGCGTATGCCTTGGAGGTGGTCATTTGATAGGCGTTTTCAAGCCGCAATATCCGAAGACCGCCGTCCTTTTGCTCATATTCATCCACAAGCTCTGCCATCAGTCCCATCGCAAACTCAGTGTCTAACCCCAACACTTCTGCGATACGAGACAGGCTGATAGGCTCGCCGTTTGCGAACAAAATCGCCTCTATGGCAGCTTTATAGTTTTGGTTTTCCATTTTGCACCCCATTTATGTTCAATCAAAGTCACTGATAAACTCTTC
>JAZSHG010000083.1:0-11667 GCA_045533135.1 Acutalibacteraceae bacterium | reverse complement strand
TGCACACGCGGCATATCTAAAAAGCGCAATTCTTCCGACACCTGCATGGCAAAACGGAGGGCAGCCTCTTTCCGTGCCGCCGATAAGACAGCGGCATCTGCCACCAGCCGCTCTTCGGCAAGATTCAGTTGCTCCTCCAGTTCCGCTTGCCGCTCTGCGGCATGGACAATAGCAGAAAGCTCATCTTGCGCCTTTTGACAGTATTGTAAAATGGCGGATGTCCCTTTACCATATTTAAGCGACAAACGATTAATAAGTTCTAGGTGATCCTCTACCCTATCTCGCTCGGAAGCATCCCAATCAAGACGCTCGCAGGCGAGGCGTACCTCCTGCGAAACCGCGCGCAATTCCATTGCCAGCTCATCCATCCGCGCTGAAAGTCCTGCCAGCTGCTTATCATAAGCGCCTGCCGTCGCCAATTCTCTGGCGGCGTTTTCAACGGCAGAGGCGGCGCCGGGATCCTCGTCATCGCCGCAAAGCTGTGCAGTAGCACGTGTCAAACTGTCGGCAATTTTTTCACTGTTACGGAAAAAGTCACGCTTTTCTTGAAGGGTATATTCCTCATCCGCTTGCAATGCCGCTTCTTCAATCTCGTTTATCTGAAAGCGGAGAAGATCGGCGCGGCGATTTTTGGTTTCCTCATCCTGATTACAGGCTTTAAGCAGCTTATGGATGCGACAATATTCACGATATGACGCATAGTATGCGCGTTGTTGCTCCTCCAGGTGGCCGATTTTGTCTAAATACGTCACATGTGTTTCGGGTGAAAGTAAATTTTGGTTTTCGTGTTGACCATGAATGTTAACGAGCATACGTCCCAACTGGCGAAGAACCGAAACCGAAGCAGGACGTCCATTGATACGCGCCGTTCCCTTTCCTTCACTTGTAATCTGACGCGAAATCAGCAACGTACCGTCTTCTTCGGGTGCATATCCATTCTCCTGCAAGAACGCTATCACTCGGTCAGACAAGTCATCAAACAAGGCAGTAACATACGCTTGATCCTTGCCTGTGCGTACCAGCGTGCGCGAAATGCGCTCACCGAGCACAGCATTTATGGCATCTATCACAATGGATTTGCCGGCGCCCGTTTCACCGGTCAGCACGTGGAAGCCGGCCTTAAAAGAAATATCTGCTTTTTCAATGACTGCAACGTTTTCAATATGCAAATCAACGAGCACAAAACCGACCTCCTTTCATAAAAAACAATATTTATTCGCCCTCGTTATACAGCTTACGCAACTGCACCGTCAGACGAATCGCACGGTCTTCATCTTTGGTGATGCAAATAAAGGTATCATCACCTGCGATAGTGGCCATAACGCTCTCCCAGTGCAAGGAGTCCATCGCCGCGCAAACTGCTTGCGCCATACCGCTCAAGCACTTAACAATAACAATGTTTTGGGCATAGTCCACATGCAGAGCTGCCTGCTCAAACAAGGAATGAAACTGCGAAGAGATCTTCTCCGCGCCTGTACGCGGCATCGTGTAACGATAGCCACCGGAAGATGACAGCGTTTTAATAAGCCGCAATTCCTTAATATCACGAGAAACAGTCGCCTGTGTCACGGCAAACCCCTCTTCACCCAACAGGCGCAACAGTTCTTCTTGCGTGTCCACGCTGTTTTCACTGATAATTTCCAATATCTTTGCGTGTCGCTTGGCTTTCATAGTCATTATCTCCTTATTTTCTTCCTAAAAGTTTCCGATCAATACGCTCATAGAAGCTTGTGGAAGCCGATGTGATCAACTCAACTGTTTCCAAAGATCGCGATATATGTATCCGGTCGCCTTCCTGTACACAAAGTCCCTCTTCGCCGTCTATGGTTAAATAAGCGGCTGTATCGGTCGGCAAATGCACAGTTACGCACAAGTCGGCTTCTTTTTCAAAAACATATGAGCGTGCGGACAAGGAATGCGGACAGATAGGCGTCATCAAAAGGCAATCCAGTGTCGGCGTGATGATCGGGCCTCCGGCCGAAAGTGAATAGGCTGTAGAGCCTGTCGGCGTCGCGACAATCAAGCCATCAGACTGATAGGACACCACAGAACGATCATCGCAAGAAACTTCCAATTCAATAAGGCGTGACAAAGAGGCGCGTGAGATAACCACCTCGTTGAGTGCGGTATAAATAGGTGCTTCATCATTTTTTCGCACCGACAGCATCATGCGCTTTTCACTATGAAAAGCACCTTTGGCCAATGCGGAAAGCATCGACAGCTCGTTATTTTCCATGCCTGCCACAAAGCCCAACCTGCCACCGTTTATTCCAAGCACAGGCTTGTGAAAACGGGCCGCATATTTGGCAACATGAATGATCGTGCCGTCACCGCCGATGGCAATAACCACATCAGCATCTTGCAAACACTCGTCGGCGCTATCTCTGAAATTAGCAGGATCAGCAGGCAACAAAACCTGCGCATCACAGTCTTTCAGTGTGTCACAAACCTGATGGAACGTATCTACACCGCCGCGCGCATTTTTGTTATATAGCACAGCAAATCGCATTCTTGTCACCTCTTTTGTGTTTTTAACATTACTTTGGCATCGTTAAGTATGGCATTGAGATCCGGCGTGTTCGCCAAAGAGTCGGTCTTCCTATCTAACACCGCCAAATACTCCACATTACCCTCGCCGCCTGTGATGGGCGATACCATCAGTTGGCGAAGGCTTAACCGCCAATCAGAAAAATGCAATAAGAACTGCTCTAACAGGCGGCGATGTGCATGCATATCTCGCACAACACCGTGTTTTTTGACATCCGCCTTCCCCACCTCAAACTGTGGTTTGATAAGACAAACCATCACCGCTGTGGGGCGCAAAAGCGGCAGAATCGAAGGAATAACCTGCGTCAGCGATATAAAAGACACATCTACTGAACAAAAATCCACACTTTCAGGAGCAATGTAGCGAGCAATTTTATCGGCGTTACGAATATCGGTTCCCTCCAAAGAGGTCACACGCGCATCTGCACGCAAGGAGGGGTGCAACTGATCATGTCCTACGTCAATTGCAAACACATGAGCGGCTCCTTTTTGCAGCATGCAATCGGTAAATCCACCTGTGGAGGCACCCACATCCATCGCCACACGGCCATCTAATGTGAGCCGAGCAACCTCGATGGCTTTTTCCAGCTTAAACCCACCGCGTCCAACATACTTAAGTGATGAGCTATCGCAAACAATTTCATCGGTATCGCTTACGGTCTTGGTCGGCTTTGTCACGACCATACCGTTGACCTGCACATAGCCACCGGCAATCAGCTGTTTGGCCTTTTCTCTGCCGGATACCAAACCACGGCTGACCAGTACAGCGTCCAAGCGCTGATTATTCAGCTCACTCATGAAGCGCCTCCTGCATCCAAACAGAGAGGGACGCGACATCCAAGCCCGCGTGCTCTAATGCACGTTCTGCCGTAGCGGTTGTCGGCACGGTTGTAATGCCGCGGCGCAAATAGCGCCCCTTGAAACCGCATGTCAGCAGGCATTCGCCAAGCGCCTGCGCAACACTTCCCTCTTCGCTACACTCTTCGGCAAAGAGAACCGTATCATAACCTTTGAGGAGCTCCACAAGCTCTTGCTCAAGCGGGAAAACCTTATTAAGCTTGATCAGCGTGACATCTTTATCCTGCGCCGCCTTTATCACATTGGCAAACAGGCGACCGTAGGAAATAACGGCGGCTTTGGCAGAAGGCTTGTCCCATACGGTGTAGGAATCGCCATTGGGTGTGTAATCGACAGCAAGTGACCATTCTCCGCCCTTGGGGTATCGCACAGCCACAACGCCGTCAACGTCATAAATAGCTTGTTTCAAACGAAAAGACAATTCCTCGTAGGTTGACGGAGAAAAAATCGTCATGTGCGGAATCGTTTTCAGAAACGGCACATCAAAAACGCCTTGATGCGTTTCTCCGTCCGCAGGAACAGCACCGGCTCGATCAATAGCCAACACAATATGCGTGTCATTGAGTGCTGTATCGTTGAGAATTTGATCATAACTACGCTGTAAAAAAGTAGAATAGACCGTAAAAACCGGCAGTGCGTTATTTTTTGCTAAGCCCGATGCAAAGGTTACCGCGTGTTCCTCCGCAATACCCACATCAAAGCAACGTTTCTTGTATTTTTCAGCAAAAGCGGTCAATCCTGTTCCATCGGTCATTGCCGCTGTAATGGCACAAACACGATCATCCGCTTCTGCCAAGCGACACATAGTTTCGCCGAAAACAGCAGAAAAAGAGCCCTTTCCTGCGGCAGTTTCTCCTGTTTCAACATTAAACGGAGAAATACCGTGAAATTTGTCGGGAGATTTTTCTGCAAAGGCATATCCCTTGCCTTTGACAGTCTGCACATGCAAAAGCACAGGGCCGGTGATATCACGCGCAGTCTGCATCGCATTTTGCAGAGCTGTCAGATTGTGCCCATCAACAGGGCCCAAATAATAGTATCCCATCTGCTCAAACCAACTGCTGTTTTTATACAACAGACGTTTTAAGGAAAGCTTTGTATGCAGTAAAGCCTTATAGATGGGCTTTCCCAAAAGCGGAATATGACGCAACACTCTGGCAGTGCGATTTTTCCACTGTAAATAGCGCGGTCTTACGCGCAAACTTGCCAAGTGGCGGGCAACGAAACCCACATTCGTGCTAATAGACATGCGGTTGTCATTGAGAATCACTATCAGGCGATCTTTACTGCGGCCGGCATTGCTCAGTCCCTCGTATGCCAAACCGCCCGTCAGCGCACCGTCGCCGATAACAGCAACCACGTAGCCGTCGTCGCCTGTCAAGGTTTTGGCCTTTGCCATACCGTTGGCCGCAGATACGGATGTACTGCTGTGACCGGTAACAAACGCATCACAATCGCTCTCATTTGGACGCGGAAAACCGGCTACACCGCCTTCTTGGCGCAGGTGAGTAAACCCCTCGCGTCGGCCTGTGAGTAGCTTGTGTGTATAGCACTGGTGCCCCACATCCCACACGATTTGATCGTGCGGTAGCGAAAAGGCGCGGTGAAGTGCCACCGTTAACTCAACCACACCCAAATTAGAGGCCAGATGTCCTCCGGTTTGGGCTACCGTTTGCAACAGGTATTGGCGGATCTCGGCACAAAGCTGCTCGAGTTCCTCATCTGTCAGCGATTTGACATCAGCCGTGTTTTGCACGCGATTCAAAACAGCGTTACCTGTTTGCAATACCTGTCACCTCTTTTCATAGACTAACTGCTTTTAATAGCAACGATTTTGTAGGTCTTCCGTCAGTTTTCGTAAAGAATCGGCGTCTGCGCCAAAAATATCCAGCGCCGCAAGTGCCGCCTCGGTATGTTTTTGTGCCATTTTTCTCGCCTCGTCCAACCCAAGCAAAGTAACATAGGTGGATTTTTCAGCGGCGGCATCTGCGCCAACGGGCTTTCCAAGCGTAGCAGCATCGGAGGTAGCATCTAAAATATCGTCAACAATTTGGAAGGCACGTCCCAGTTCCTCGCCGAACAGTTTGGCGGCATTTTGCTTTTCGGCCGAAGCGCCACCCAAAACAGCACCCATCACACAAGCGGCTTTAAGAAGCGCGCCGGTTTTGAGCGATTGCAGTGTGTTGAGCTGTTCAATGGAAATAGTATGCCCCTCACTCTGCAAATCTATTGTTTGGCCGCCCACCATACCTTCAATTCCTGCCGTATGCGCCAACTCCAGCGCCGCCGCCAACACACGGTTAGCAGGAATGCCCTCTGTATGGGACAGCATCGTTTCAAATGCGTAGGTCAAGAGCCCATCTCCGACCAAAAGCGCCATATCTTCTCCATATTTCTTATGCACGGCAGGCTTTCCACGCCGCAAGGGACTGTTGTCCATGCAAGGCATATCGTCATGCACCAGAGAATAGGCGTGTATCATCTCGATCGCGCAGGCAAATGGCAACGCCGTATCAACTTCACCGTCGCAGAGGCGGCAAAACTCCAAAAGCAGAACGGGCCGCAAACGCTTGCCGCCGTCTGTACAGGCATAGTGCATACCGTCTGCTACGGTTTCCCACGGATGATCCTTCTGCGGCAAATACACAGGTAACGCCTGTTCCACAGCCTGCAAGTGTGCTTTTAGCTGTGCAGTATACATGTCATCCCTCCGCTCATTCCGAGAGCTCTTCGCCCATATCTCGCCACTCCCCAGCAGGAGCAACCGCCTTTTCTTCTGCCGCCTTGTTTTCTAAAGCCGTCAGCTTTGTAATGGTCTGCTCAGCGGTTTTCAACGCCTTTGAGCAAAACGCCGTCAACCCGGTGCCTTCCTCAAACAGTTTGAGAGATTCATCCAAAGTGCACTGACCGCTTTCCAATTTTAACACGATCTGCTCCAAACGCGTGATCGCTTCTTCATAAGTTAAGGTTATATTTTCCATGTTCATTCTCCCCCAACACTTGGCAAGATAGGTTTCCATCCGCAACCTGCAACATAAACTTGTCGCCGGCTGTAACATCGTCAACGCTTTTAATCACACCACTTGGCGTTGCCGCAATGGCGTAGCCGCGCGATAAAACCTTAAGAGGGCTAAGCGCATCTAATTTGGCCGCAGCCGCTGTCACGCGGCGGTCACCGCGCGCCAAATACTGTTGACCGGCCGTTGCAAAGCGGCGCGTGAGATAGTCAAGACGCATCGCCTGTTCTTCGACATAGAATAGCGGTGTTGCCAAACAGCGTTTAGCACGCAAAACTGTCAGCCGTTTTTCTTGCTGTTCAACAGCGTGGTTAACGTCTTGCTTAAGCAAGCGATAAAGCTGCACCAATCGATGGCGCAACTGATTTTGATCAGGCACCGCCAACTCTGCCGCCGCAGAGGGGGTGGGCGCGCGCATATCCGCTACAAAATCACAGATAGTAAAGTCGGTTTCGTGACCGACCGCCGAAATGATCGGAATGTTAGAAGCCGCCACTGCACGGGCAACCTCTTCCTCGTTAAACGCCCACAGCTCTTCAATCGAGCCGCCACCACGGCCAAGCAAGATCACGTCCGCCGCTTTAAGGGCATTAAATCGACAAAGGGCGTCGGCGATCTGCCCCTTTGCACCCTCCCCCTGCACCAACACAGGATGGAAGATCACCTCGGCCATCGGATAACGGCGTCCCAAGACATTGAGCATATCGCGCACCGCCGCACCCGTAGGAGACGTGATCACGCCGACGCGTTTTGGAAAAGGCGGAAGTGGCTTTTTGCGTGATTGATCAAAAAGACCTTCTGCCGCCAATTTTTGTTTTAATTGCTCATACGCCATCTGTAAAGCACCGATGCCGTCGGGCTCCATGGATTCGATGTAAAGCTGAAACGAGCCGTCCTTGCCATAAAGCGAGGCTTTGGCACGCACGATCACCTTCATACCGTTGGCAGGCTTAAATCGTAACTTTGATGCATAACCCTTAAACATAACGGCACGCACCAAGGCGTTATCGTCTTTGAGGGACATATACAGGTGACCGGAGCTGTAATGGTTGGTAAAGTTGGAGATCTCGCCGCTGATATATACCGATGCCAAAAGCGCGTCGCCTTCCAGCAGTGTTTTAACATAGCCGTTGAGTTCACTGACGGTCATTGTGCGGCGTTCTTCCACTTATACCTCCCCTTTCCTCTCGTATTTTCGAGCGGCAAGCAAAGCGACACCTGCCGCATTATCTGCAGAAAACGCAGGCGGTGCAAAATAGGCGCCGTAGCGTGCTTGCAAATGTTCGCGTAATAAAGAATTTGACATCACACCGCCTGCAAAAACGAGCGGCAAACGTCCGTATTTTTCCAAGATTTTATCCGTCATCGCCACCAGTGCTGCTTCAATGCTATCTAAACAAAAACGTGCCACATCCGCAGGGGGCATACCATTTTTGAGATGCTGTTCGCACTGATTTTCGACGCCCGACAGGTGACAGTTTTCTCCGTCCATCGAAGGGCGACACCGAAAGGTCGCCGTCGATGTGGCGGCCAGCTTGTCCAATGCAGGACCTGCAGGAAAGCGCAGACCCAATCGACCGCCGACACGATCGATCAGCTGGCCTGCCTTCAAATCCAGTGAATGCGCCACCAGGCGGCAGGAGATCCCACCATCATCAGTGGGTGTCACATACAGAGCGTCCGTCGTGCCACCCGAAACATGAAAAGCCAAAAAAGGCTTATCCAACAGTGCCACACAATCTGCGCCCAAGCACGCTGCGGCCACATGGCCTTGCTGATGCGTCACACGAAACAGCGGCACCTGCCAAGCGGCAGACAGCGATCTTGCCAATCCCTCGCCGGCTAAAAAGCATGGCATATAGGAACCGTCTTGCTCTGTCGGAGAAACCGAAACCCCGACACACGCCGGTAAGAGCGTGCTGTCTTGGCACAATCTTTCCATCAACTGCGGCAGTTGACAGGTATGATGAAAAACGGCATCACTCTGACGCAAACCCATTGCGCCTTCCTTGACGGGCAACAACTGCTTTTCCTGCCGAACCGTTGCAGTATCAGCATCCCACAACGCCAGCGAAGTGGTATAGTTGCTGGTGTCAACACCCAAAAAACGACTCATTGCGCGTCACCGGCTTCAACAGAGCGGGCAATGCCGCCAAGCACGCCGTTGATAAAGGAGGCATCTTCGTCGCCGCCGTATTTTTTCGCCAGCTCGACCGCTTCGTTAATAGAAACGCTCACGGGAATGTTCTCCTCATACTGCATTTCATATATCGCCAGGCGCATAATCGCCAGCGCCACGCGTGAGATCCGCGCGGTCGACCAATTTCGCGCGTTTTGGGTGATCAAATCATCCAATTCTGCAAAATGTACCTCTGCCCCCTCTGCGAGACGAAGCGCAAAATCGTCTGCCTCCACATCGCGTGCTTCAGCAGAAGCTTCCAAAATCTCTTTGACGGAAAGATCGCCAAACGAGCGCTCAAATAACAGTATAAAAGCCAACTCACGTGCTTCTCTTCTTGTCATGGTTCACACACACTTTCTTGCTATGTTACACTTCCGATACAAAAGCAAACAGCCCTCCACACCCAATGGAGGGCTACTGTGCTTTTGATCAGTTCTTGTTATCCTTTTCCGGCGCAATACCCATCACATGCACATTAACTTTGGTCACAGGCTTGCCGGTCATGGATTGCACGGCCGACTTCACAGAACGCTGCACGTTTCCGGCAACCTCCGGCACATTGGCGGATGCAGAAAACATCAGGTACACATCCAAGATCGTCTCATACTCGTCGTTATACACCTTCACAGCTTTGATAGGTGCATTACCAACCAATCCACGAATATTCTTCGGTTTCGAGGCAATCGCTACCACCCCGGGAACCTCCAATGCGGCGTTGGCAACAATACCTGCAATCACCTCTTCAGAAATGATGCAACTGCCGTCTGCCACACGATAATCCTTATTATCCATACAGATGACCTCCTTGCGCATGATATGCGGATAATTATACATCATTATTATACCACATTCTTGCGAATGAGCAACATTTTTTTATGAATTTACAGCGAGAATCTTAATTTTTTCTGCCGAAATCCCCGATGCACCTGTAACAATCTCCATAATTTGCACCATTTCCTGCGTTTGCAGGTCTTCTCCTTTAACAACCACCTGGCATTCATCATTATCTATGTATGCAATACAGTCAGAAAACCCCTTGGCAATCACCAAATTCTCTATCTTGCTTTCCTGTTCAATAGCCGCAGCGATTGCCGCGACCTGCTTATTGGCTGCCTCACGCTCACTTTCACTTGTTTTCACACTGTTAAACACATCTTGGATCAGTGCTACTGCTTCTTCACGGGCAGATTCACGATTTTTACGTGCGGTCGAAAAATAATCATTTTTGGGAGCGGTCGGCTTTGTGCTTCCGGTTGTGCCATTGACAAAAACAGAATCTCCAAGATTTTGTCCTTTGTTGCCCGTCGTGATGGTCGTACCGCCGATTTGTTGTGTGTTGGCGTCGGCAAAAAAGTAGTTTAAATATACAGCCGCACCCAGCGCTACAATGAGCACCGCTAATAACACACTGCGTTTTCCTGTTGGCATTTTCATAAGTTTATCCTCCCTCTGTCTGCGGTAGCACACATACACGCTTTTCGGATATGCGCAATACTGTTGCCACCGCCGTTATAATTCGCTCTTGCACAGCAGTGTCGTTACCGCCCTCACAGACGACGACAACGCCTTGCACAACTGGCAAAATCTCGGTCACCAAAAGTCCTTTATCATCCACAACAATAACCGATTGCTGACTATTTTCACTTGTATCAAGCTTTTCTCCGTCCTGTCGGTAGTTATTGTCTTGTCTGTCTTCCGTAGCATATACATACTGTATGCCGCTTTCCAATGACAGCATCACTTGACAAGATCCAACACCCTCGATGTTTTTCACAGTATCGGCAAGCCGTTCTTCTAAATAGGCTGTATACTCTTCGGTGCGTTGTTGCGCAGACACCGTTTCCTTTGGCGTCCATTCAGAGAAAAGAATCAGTGCAACGCCCAAACCTCCCAGCACCATCAACCAACGTACACCTTTTTTGCCGGCAATCCATATTTTGAACCGTTCAAAAAATTTTTTTGCGTCATCCATCAACAATCACCACACTTTCACCGAAATGTTTACGTAATACCTGCAAAACGGTGGTTTGGTTTTCAAGATTTCGGGCGTCTAAGTATATTTGCACCTGTGAAATAGATATGCCACCGTCGTCATCAATATCCACCTTTGCCTCTGCTTTTTTCACCGACAACCGATAACTTTTTAGCGCCTCGTTTGCCTTGTCAGCCAAAACGGCATTCACTTGCATCTCCACCTGGTCCCGCAACTGTTCTTTTATCAGCATTTCGTTTAAGCTTTGATCTGTCGCAGAAAAATCGGGAAGCGAAAAATGGGTAAAACTTGTCAGCGGAAGCAAAAGCACCCCTAAAAAACACGCAGTCAAAATAAACCGTAACAGTTTTCCCATACCGTTTTGAGGAATAATCGGCTGTAATGCCGCGCCAATCACCGCGATAGTACAAAGCCCTATCGCCAATCCTTGCCAATCACTCATGTCGCACCACCTGCCAACATCACAATAGCTACCGTCAACACCATAAACAGCCCCTGCACGCACAAAATAGCCAGCAGCAGTTTAACAGTAGCCGCTGCCGCTTTCAGCAGTGCCATCACCGTTTCCAGCGCAAACATTTCGGCAACCGTCAACGCCGCCGCCAACACAACCGACCAACCGAGCAGTTCCAATGCTGTTGGTATGATCAAAACGCCACACACGACCATACCAAATGCCCCAACAGCTGTGCGTGTAACCGACAGGCAACCTGCCACCGTATTAACAGCCTCGCTCAAGGCACCCCCGACCACCGGGATCATATTGGAAACCGACAACTTTAAAAACCGTTTTCCAACTGTGTCCGTTGCGCCGCTCACCACCGTTTTAACGGTGAGCATCCCCGAAAATATAGAAGCGACGATGCCGACACTCCATGTGCAAAAACGGCTTAGCCTGCTTGCTATAGCATCGGTTTTCAGCTCGCGATTGATGCCGCCTGCCATCCCCAGCGCAAAGGAAGTGGTTGCCACGGGCAATAGAAAGTGTCGATTGACATAGCCAAGCACCTGCGCGGCGGTCATCACGATGCCTTGATATCCCACACCGGATATACCTTTGCCTGAGGCTA
>JAZSHG010000047.1:0-3278 GCA_045533135.1 Acutalibacteraceae bacterium | reverse complement strand
CTTGCAATTTATGGTGCTTGCACCCATTTGGCTTGGCTTCTTGTTCTTTGGTAAGTTTTTTGTGGGTGTGTGGGCAGATGGACAGATGGACGTCTATCCTATTGCGTTATTGCTGATGGGCTCGACCATCATTCCCTCCATTCAAAATCTCGGCATCGAGATTCAACACGCCAAAAACAAGCACCAGTTCCGCTCGATTCTATATCTTGTCGTATGTGTGATCAACATTCTGTTTACCATTGTCGCGCTCAAACTCGGCCATGGTGGTGTTGGTGCGGCGGCAGTGACCGCGTTTACTGTGCTGGTCGGCAACGGCATCATTATGAACATCCACTATAAGAAAAAGATCGGCCTGGATATCGGTCGCTTTTGGCGCAGTATTTTATCTCTGTTGCCTGCATTGATACTTCCTGCCGTTGTGGGCTATCTGATGATGCGGTTTGTGCCGATTAACGGCTATGTCATGTTCTTGCTTTGCTGTGCGGCATTTGTGCTTGTCTATGCGGTGAGTATGTGGCTGTTCGGCTTTAATGCAGAGGAAAAGGCAACGGTCACCGGGGTGCTTGGAAAAATTAAAAGAAAACTGCTGGGCAGATAACAAAAAAGCCATCACAGGTTTCCTGTGATGGCTTTTTCTATGCGTATGTTACAATAGGGATTCAAACGGCATTTTGATGTGCGCTTCTTCCAAACGGCGGCAATAGTCCTTGACACGGTCGGGGAGATAGTCTTTGACGCGGTGCCCATCAAAACCAATGCTGACTTCCACACCTGCGCGGCGGATGATGTCCTGTTGCTCCTCCGAGGCGAAAAAGTCCAGCATATATGGGTGCTGGTAAAAGTTGTGGGTGGGGTCAAAGCTCACGTTCATCTCCCAAAAGATCCCACGCTCCGCCATCTTTTTGAAGAAATCAAACGGTGCATAACCGCACGTTTTGGCAAAGGCAAACAGGTCGGTGTGTGCCACGCCTGCTTTGCATCCGCACCGCTCGGCGTAGCCGAAAAGGTCACCTTTGGCCACCGATTCCTCAATAGCGTCGATGTGTTCAATGAGGCAATAATCGAAATACGAAATATCATCGGGATCCTGCAAAAAATGCCGAGGTCTGTTCATAGTGCAGATCTCAATGCCGCGCAAGACGGTGATCTGATCTTTATATTTTTCGCGCAACAGGTTGATGTGATCATAGTAGCGTTTAAGGCAACGGTAGTGATCGTTGCCAAGCTCCGGACTTTGGCAACAAAACACATCTATGCGCTGGTTGCAGACACCGTGATTGTGGTCAGTGATGCCGAAAAGCGAAAGCCCTGCCTCAATGGCCGCCTCAACCACCTCTTCGGGTTGGTCGGCGCCGCAGAAGGAATAATAGGTGTGCGAGTGAAGATCTTGTAGCATGGTATTTCCTCAAATCTGTTCTTTTTTACCCCATTTTGAAAACCAACGGAAGGTCGCGGGCCAACCGATGCCGGCGGCAACCACCACCAAAAAGTAGCGCAATGCATGTGCGATCTCGTGGCCGCCGCATAAAGAGAGCAACGGCTGTTTAAGACCTGCGCGCACACCAACAACCAACGCCAATCCTAAGACAAGCTTGATCAGTTGCGCCCACCAAACAGCTTTGGTGTCGAACTGCAACCATTTTTTATCTACCAGCCACACCAATACCACCGCCGACAGCGAGCCGAGCAGGGTGTAGGCGTTTTTGCGCGCGTGCGCCAAATTTTCGGCGTCTACATCAGTGGGGAAGGTGTAAAGCTCCATAAACAGTACAAAAGCCGCCGCCACTGCCGCCATACCGATCGTGAGCCACAACATATATTGCGGCTTTTCACGTATGCGGCGATACAGCGGATAAAATACGGCTACAAAAGCGATAGCCAATATAAACGAGACACCCACATCCAACGGTGTGTGCACGCCCAGATACATACGCGAAAAGGGGACGAGGATCACAGGGACAAGGAGCAGCCACCGCAACCACTTTCGCCGCGTCCAAACTGCCAATCCACCAAATACCGACACGGCGCTTTGTGTGTGGCCACTGGGGAAGGAATAGCCTGTAGCGGCTTCTCTGGCACTTTCGACGATGGGGAATTTAGGATCAAGCAACCAAGGGCGAGGGATGCGGCAGAGAATTTTGAGGAATTGGTTCACCACTGTCCCCAAAAGGCCAATACCCATCAGGTAATAGCCCTCATATTTGTCCACACACCAAAAAACGATGATGGCGATGACCAAAAAGAAGGTTTCTTCGCCCAATCTGGTGATAACTTGCATCACCTCATTTAAAAATGAGCAGCGAATCGATTGCAAGGCATATAATATATCCATGTGCTTGTTGCCTCCTTTACGCTTTCTTGCATTATACTACAAACCAAGCGCAAAGTACAGACAAAAATAGTTTGGCTGTTATCTTCCGTTTTCGGGGTTTTGTGAGCGCGGCGAAGGAAACTCGGTATCCGCAGAATAGGGATTGCCTGCGGCGATCGCAGGAAACGGGTTTTCGGTGTCGGCGGTCGGCTGTATATTATAGGTACCGTAGCGGTTGATAAGGTCCCAAACGGTGGTATCCTCTGCATCGCCCGTGTGCGGTGCTTGACGCACATCGGACGTCTTTTTGCTGTTCTTTTTCAAAAAATCACCTCTGCGCATAGTTTGTCCAAAGTGTTGGCAGAATGCACAGGAAATTGCTGCTGTTTTGACGCAAAATCCCCCATAAACAGTGTTGACAAACGGCGCAAAAACGATATAATAGTTAACGTGTTAATTAATTTTGATTTATAAAAAGGAGCGAACGCTTGTGGAACGAACCCCCGAAGAACGCAGCCTGCCCGAACAGGTGCGTGATCGGTTTATGTTGGTGGATCGGATGCACCATTGCGCCTTGGATCGTAATGTGGCGCAAACGGGTCTGCACAGGAGTCAGTTTTTTATGCTCTTGCACGTTTCGCGCTGCCCTCAGCCGCCGTCGCAAAAGCAACTGGCGCAGGCGATGTCTATCAGTCCTGCTGCTGTGGCGGTGACACTTGGTAAACTGGAAGCGGCAGGTTATATTCAGCGTGAGACAGCATCAAGCGACAGCCGCCGTCACTGTGTTTGTGTGACCGAAAAAGGGCAGGCGTTGCTCGATGCCACGCGCCGTTTGGCATTTGGCGTGGACGAAGTGATGTTTCGCGGCTTTTCCGAGGAGGAGCTGGCACAGCTTTTTCACGGACTTGCCAAAATGCAAGAGAATTTGCGCGCGCTGCAGGAGGGGCGTATAACGCTCCCCGATGAA
>JAZSHG010000079.1:0-2634 GCA_045533135.1 Acutalibacteraceae bacterium | reverse complement strand
TTGATGGAAGGTAAAGGCACCTTCCGCCAAACCTACAACGCGGTGGGCTATTGCCTGTTGCCGCTTATCATCATCAAGATCCCCGTAACGCTTATCAGTAATATGCTGACGGCGGATGAGATGATGTACGTGTCGCTTTTCAACACACTGGCTATTGTGTGGGTGGCGATGCTCCTGTTCTGCGCACTGATGAACACCCATGAATATACCGCGGGCAAAACCGTCGGTACTGTGGTTATCACCGCCGTGGCTATGATCATCATCTGCTTCATCTGCGTACTGTTCTTCTCACTGTTCTCCGAGCTGATCGGCTTTGTTTATACAGTGATCCAAGAATTGCAATATCGATAAAGGAGGACGGTAGAAATGACAAATATGAAAAAACGTTTCGGCGCATTGTTTGCCGCCGTCCTTCTGATCCTCACCCTGTGTGCCGGCTGTGCGCCTGCTGAAATGGCAAGCGACCTTGTCGACCTGAAGAAAACGCCCATTAATTACACGGCGCTGAGCGAAAAGGGTACGTTACAACCGGAAGCGGCCGCCGTTGAGGGCAAAAAACTGGTACAGGAAAACGACTATCTCGCGCTCTACTATGTGCCCGAGACGGCCGTGGTGTCTGTGTTCGATAAGCGCTCCGGTGAGTGGTGGCACTCCAACCCCGAAAACGGTGAAATGGCGGAATCCAAGTCGCAGATCTCCGTTTCCACCATCACCTCTGCCGGTGTTATCGGCCAGTTCACCTCCTATACCGACTCTCTCCAAAAGGACCAGGTCACCTTTAGTGAAAAAGACGGCCTGTGCGTGACCTATGTGTTTGGCACGCCGCGCCCCGACCTGTCGGGCGTTCCCAATGGCTTTACGTTGGCGCGTCTGAAGGAATTGGAGGCGCGTGCGGATAAAGTCGGCGCAAACAAGCGCCTGCTGACCCGCCGTTTCGCCAGAAACGGTGACGTCTACATCCGCAAGGCCAACCTGCCGATCAGACACGCTAAGGATCTCTCCGAGCTGTTCAAAGCGATCGGCTACACCGAAGAAGAGCTCAAGCGCGACAATGCTGAAATCGGCGTCGAGTTGGAAAAAGAGCCCGACAACAGCTTCACCATTCCGCTGCACTACGTCTTGGATGATGACTCCCTGCGTGTGTACGTGGTTGGTACCGAGATCGATTATCCCGAAGATGCGCACATCACCTCGATGGACCTGCTGGAATACTTCGGTTCGCTGGAAAAAGGCAACAAGACCGACTGGTTCCTGATCCCCGACGGTTCGGGCGCACTGGTCAACGCGGACGAGCGTAGCGGCTCCACCGGTTCGGTGTCCCTGCCCTTCTTCGGCCGTGAAGAAGCGTTGCCGCAGGTGGGCTACAGCCCGTTGGGCGAAAGCTGCCTGTTGCCCATCTTTGGCATGCACCGCGAAAACGGCGGTATCCTCACCGTGATCGAGGATAGCGAGGCGATCGCGCGTCTTGACGTGGTCAAACCCGGCTTTGTCGATAATTTTGGTACGGTTTCCGTGGGCTTCGAGCTCAACGCCACCCAAAACATCGGTCTGGCCACCGACCACATTTCCAAATTCTACGTTACCTCCGAAACCCGCTATACAGGCGATATCGCGATGCGCTATATCTTCCTGCCCGAGGAAAAAGCCGGCTATGCCGGTATGGCAAGCACCTACCGTGACTATCTCGACCTCTCCGGCGAGCGCCAAAAGCTCACCGGCGAAGCAGAGCTGCCGATGTTTATCGAAACTGTCGGCGCTATCGAGACCGAGGTGTCCACACTGGGTATCGTCCACGACACGATCGTGCCGATGACCACCTATGAAGACAACATCGAGCTGATCAAAAAGCTCAAAGCCGAGGGCGTAGGTCGCGTGGAGCTGTCCCTCGCAGGATGGATGAACGGCGGCGAAAATCCGACGCTGGCAAACGAGATCGAGTTTGTTGACGTGCTTGGCGGCGAAGACGGCTTCAATGCCCTGGTCAACTACGCCAAACAGAACAACGTCGGCATCTATCCGCAGGTAAAGCTCAACACCTTCTCCGTCAACGATAGCATGTCGGTCATCAACAACCTGAGCGTGCGCGCGCTCGACAGCAAAAAGAGCTCCGTTTCGGGCTATGGCGTTGTCACCAGCTCTGCCATCGCAAAGGGTATGCGCTATCTGCTCTCGCCCGTCTACCTGAAGTCGGTTGCCTCCGACCTGATGGTAGAGGCCAAGGCCTATAATCTCGCCGGCCTCAATATCACCGACCTGAGTAAAACCGCCTATGGCGATTTCAACGAGGATAACGAGGTCACTCGCCAGTCCTCTCGTCTGCAATCCGCGAATGTCATCAAAGACATGGCGGCGCAGCTTTCCGGCGGTGTGATGCTGACCGCGCCCAACGATCTGACGGCGCGTTACAGCCAGTTGTACACCGATGTGCCCAAATCTTCCTCCAGCCTCAGCTTGGCGTTCGCCTCGGTGCCCTTCTATCAGATGGTCTACCACGGCTACGCAAACTATTCCTTCACCGCCATCAACTATGACGCGGACTTCAACCGTGCCATCCTCAAATGTGCTGAGTACGGCGGCTGTCCGAAGTTCCAGTTCATCTTCCGCGAGGACGACCGTCTGAGCTTTGACGATGAC
>JAZSHG010000183.1:0-11480 GCA_045533135.1 Acutalibacteraceae bacterium | reverse complement strand
TTTTCGGCGGCGCGGTCAGCGGCTTTTTCGTCCATACCCTCCGCCAGCATCGCCGCTTTGTGCTTAGCCTTGTGAATATCGGCCAGCTGATCGTACCGCTTCTGGTCATCCTCCATCGCCTGCACAAAAACATCGTACGCTTCGGGAACTGCCGCGATCTCGGGCGGCAACACATATTCAAACTGATTTTCCGCCACATAACGCTGGCTTTGCACACTAAAAGACGCCATACGGTGGCGCGTAATCTGTGCCAGCAGTGCACGCGAAACGCCCTCAATGCCGAAGGTGAAAGAGGCATGCTCGATCGGACTTTCGTGGCCGATCTCCGACAGCATATCCACAAAAGCCGCCGTTTTCTCTTCCGTCAATTTTTCACGCACATCATCAATGGTAGCGGGAGAATAGCACAACCGTGCCGCAGAGGCCACCGTACGCTCCGGCTCGGGCGTATAGGCCAATAAGGTGACTTTCACAAACCCCATCTCCTTTACCTTGTCCATAGTTACTTTGATTATAACAAATTCCACACTGTTTTGCAACAAAAACATACATCTTTCAAAAATTTCATATACTGCCGCAGAAGGGAGTGGTGATTGTGGTGATGGTTTTATCACACAAGCGATTATATTTGGCGGCGGTATGCATTTTGGGGTTGGCTATACTCCTCACTTGCTGTCATCCGACAAGCACAACTGCCGCACAATCAGAGGGGATCGTGCTCCCGATTATTATGTATCACGGTTTGCACCCTGACGTCAAAAAGCAGGGAGACTATGTTATCTCGCCTGCGCTTTTCGAAGACGACCTGCGTTTTTTGACGCAAAAGGGATACACCACCGTCACGGTTGACCAGCTGATTGCTTACACAAAAGGCGGTACACTACCCGAAAAGCCGATTTTGCTCACCTTTGATGACGGATATCTCAACAATCATCTCTACGGTACCCCCTTACTGCAAGCCTATAATTGCCGAGCCGTTCTCTCCCCTATCATCTCCGAAACGGTGCGTTATTCGGCGCTCGGTGATCGCAGTCCTGCCTATGCGCAGGTAACTTGGGATGACCTGCGCACAATGCATGACACGGGCTGCTGGGATATACAAAACCACACCTACGCCATGCACACCTATACCGACAGAAACGGTTCAGCTCGCTTGCCTTTTGAAAGCTTGGAAGCCTATACGGCTGTTTTACAAGCGGATATCGGCCAGGCACAAGCGCTGTTGCGGCAAGAAGTAGGCATTACGCCGCAAGCCTTTGCTTATCCATTTGGCGCCATCGGGAAAGGTGAGCGAGATATTTTGCAGGAAATGGGCTTTATCGTCACCCTCACCTGCACCGAGCGG
Organism: Acutalibacteraceae bacterium; assembly: GCA_045533135.1. GTDB lineage: Bacteria > Bacillota > Clostridia > Oscillospirales > Acutalibacteraceae > HGM12789. The sequence goes on along the minus strand of JAZSHG010000183.1, from coordinate 10,135 downwards.
CATAATATCATCACACGCGAAGCGGATTGCCTGTTGGATATGGGGCGGTTTCGTCGCCGCAACCGTATGTCGGCACAGGAATTCTTCACCCACGTCGTCAAACTGCCATAGACTAAATTAAGAAGGAGTTGGTGATATGCCTACGCTATATTTGAGCCCATCCACACAAGAGGGAAACCCTGTGGTAATCGGCAATTCGGAGGAATACTATATGAACCTCATTGCCGATGCCATGGAGCCCTATCTCATCTCCAACGGCATCACTTTTAACCGCAACGACCGCAATGCCTCACTCGGGCAGGCAATTCGTGAATCCAATGCCGGTAACTATGATTTGCACCTAGCGTTGCACTCCAATGCGGCGCCCCCGGCCAACGCAGGCAATGTGCAGGGCGCAGATTTTTACTACTACGCCACAAGTGCGCCCAGCCGCGAGGCGGCGACTATTCTGGCAGAAAACTACAAGCGCATCTATCCCTACCCCGAAAAATCCCGTCCACTCGCAACCACCTCTCTGGCAGAACTGCGCCAAACCAACGCGCCGGCAGTACTGGCGGAATTGGCATATCATGACAACGTCGAAGAAGCCACGTGGATCAGCAATAACATAGAGGGAATCGCGCGCAATCTGACCGAAGGGTTGACGGAATACTTCTCCATTCCCTTTGTGGAGGCACGCGCCCCTGTCCCGGGCATTGTGCGCGTGACAAGCGGTGGATTGAACCTGCGCGACCGCCCCAACACACAGGCTAACGTACTGCGCGTTATTCCCAACGGCGCAACGGTGACGGTCAATGGGCAGTGGGATAACTGGTATGTGGTGACATACGACGGCACCACAGGCTATGCCAATGCCGCCTACATCGCCGTGTGACTATTCTGCCTAAATATTGCGGTTACTTTTCAGTGTAAGTCACAATTGCAAAAGCGCCACTTCGCGTCTATAATGTGGGCAAAGCAACATCACTGTAGCACCTTTAAGGACGTGATTTTTTGGTTACTTTTGCCTATCAGCCTATGGATTCCGCCAATCTTGGCGGCTGTAATCCACTCCCCAAGTTTCGCGCACCGCAGCCACACAGCCCCTCCCGTGTTCACGATACTGTGCGCCCCGAGGAAACCGAGGGACATGGTCAAAACTGTGGTGAGCGTATTTTGCCTTATTTGGTACAAGACCGCTACGATAGGGATATTCAAAAGCGCGATCAACCCGTAGTGATACTGGAAAACGAGTTTCTAAAAGCTGTCGTGCTGGCAAACTACGGTGGGCGGCTCTATTCCCTTGTGGACAAAGAAACAGGGCGAGAAGCCTTTTTCTGTAACCCTGTCATTCAGCCTGCCAACCTTGCCATCCGTGACGCTTGGCTGTCGGGCGGTGTGGAATGGAACGTGAGCCAACTCGGCCACACCTTTACCACCTGCTCGCCGATGTATTGCGCCCGTGTCACCGACGAAAACGACGAGGATTTTCTGCGCATTTATGAATATGAGCGGCAAAAGCGGCTTTTTTGGCAGGTGGATATGCATCTGCCCAAAGGCGCACGTCAGCTTTTCTGTTATGTTCGCATCGTCAACCAGTTTGAGGAAACGCCGATGTATTGGTGGACGAACACGGCGGCGCGCGAAGATGCAAAAACGCGCGTTTTTTCCGCAACAGGCCGTTCTCTGTTCGGCCACAGCGGCAAGCTGTGGGCAGGCGATATGCCCTATTTTCCCGAGGTGAGTGACAAGGATCTGTCCTACTCTCTCAACCTACCGCGCGCCATCGACTTCTTTATGCAAACACCTGCAGAAGTAAAGGCGCCGTGGGAAGCTGTGGTCTACGGCGACGGTGCTGTGACCTTTGAGCGTTCCTCCGCCCTTTTGCGCTATCGCAAAATGTTCTGCTGGGGTGATTTGCCCGGCGGCTGGCGCTGGAAGGAGTTTTTGTCCAAAGAGGGCGATGGCTCTTACGTAGAAATACAAGCCGGTATCGGCCGCACCCAATCGCACGGCTTGACGATGCCTGCTGACTCCGAATGGGATTTTGTAACGGTTTTTGGCATGACTGATGCCGACCCGGACGCCGCACATGGTGAATGGGCGGCGGCGCAAGCACATATTGCCGATTGCGTTGACAACTGTGTGTCGGAAGCAGATATCTATGCCGCCTATGACCGTTGCGCCGCAGTGGGCAAGAAAATGCCTTGCGAGCTGATGTACTACGGCAGTGGTTGGGGCGCCTTGGAGTGTTTGCGCCGCGAAAAACAGGGTGAAAAAGCGATTCCGGCAGGCTACCTCTTCCCCACTGACGCCATCACCGAGGAACAAGCCCCCTGGATGACCCTTATGCAAGAGGGGCACTTACCGGAAGGAACGCCTTCCTCTTATGTTATCGATGCTGTATGGGAGGAAATGCTCAAAAAAGCACCCGATTGCTGGCAAAAATATTATCACCTCGGCGTGATCGCTGTGGAGAATCTGCGCCGTGATGAAGGTATTGCGCTGTTCGAACGGTCGACGGAGATAGAAGAAACGGTTTGGAATCTGCGCGCACTGGCAGAGTTGGAACCTGACGCTGAAAAATCTCTCGCGCTGTATGACAAGGTTTTTGCACTGGGCTTTCCTGATATTGGCTTTGCCCAGGAATATGGCAAAAAACTGCTTATCTCCGGCAAACGCGAAAAACTTTTGGCTGTGTTCAACTCCTTGCCCGAATCGTTCAAACAAAATTGCCGTCTGCGCGCTATGGCTGTGGAAGCACAGCTGTACAGCGGCGATACCACGATGTGCGACGAAGGCTTCTTTGAGATGCCCTTCCCCAGTGTACGCGAGGGTGAGGTCAAACTGACAGACCTGTGGTTCCGCTATCAGGCAATGCGGCTGGCTAAAGAACGGGGCGAAGCCTTTTCTCCCGAGCTAGAGGCCTGGGCGAAGCAAAATCTGACACCGCCGCACAGTATCGATTTCCGTATGGGCACCTATCAGGTGGCGACCAACAGCGAAACACACAAAAAATCATAAAAGAAACCCCTTGCGGTTGCACGCAAGGGGTTTTACTTTACAGTTCTGCAATGGCCGCGAGCAATTTGTCCACATCCTCCGATTTTGTTGCCCAGGAGGTGCAAAACCGCACGACAGCGCTTGTTTCATCGTATTTTTCCCAGAATTCAAAGGAAAATTGCTCTTTTAGCTTTTCAATCACTGCATAAGGTAAAATGGGGAACTGCTGGTTGGTGGGCGATGCATAACGAAAGGCAAATCCCTTTACAGCAAAGGCGTCGCGGATGCGCAGTGCCAATCCAACCGCATGCACACCGATGTCGGTATACAAGCCATTTTCCAGCAATGCTTCGAACTGAATGCCCAATAAACGTCCTTTGGCCAGCATACCACCGTGTTGTTTGAGAATATAGCGGAAATCCTCCTGCAACGCAGGATGGTTGATCACCATTGCTTCACCAAACAAAGCGCCTACCTTGGTGCCGCCAATGTAAAAAGCATCGCACAAAGCACCCAGGTCTGCGACGGTCACATCGTTGCCCTCACTCGCCAAGGCATAGCTTAGGCGTGCGCCGTCAACGTATAAAAACAGTCCCCACTTGTCACATGCCGCGCGCAAGGCAGTCAGCTCCGCTTTTGTATACACCGTGCCGTTTTCGGTCGGCTGGGAGATGTAGACCAGCTTGGGCTGTACCGTATGCTCTCGATTGCCCTGTGCGAAGTGGTCAGCACAGTAATCGTCCACCTGAGCAGCAGTGATTTTACCGTCGTCAGAAGGAAGTGGCAAAACCTTGTGTCCTGTCGCCTCAATAGCACCGCTCTCATGCACAGCAATGTGTCCCGTTTGCGCCGCCAGCGCCCCTTGATGTGGGCGTAACGCCGCCGCAATCAAGGTGAGGTTACAGGGGGTGCCTCCCACCATAAGATGCACCTGTGCGTTGGGTGCGGCGCAAAAATCGCGCACCAGCTCACGCGCGTGTTCACAGTGTGCATCCACCCCATAACCGGGGGTCTGTTCAAAATTGGTTGCCATCAGGCGCTCCATAATTTGCGGATGCGCGCCCTCGGCATAGTCACATTCAAATCGCAGCATACCAATGCCTCCTTTTCGATAGCATCAGTATACCATACATTGCGACGATTTTCCACCACTTTTTTATTCGCTCACCAACTGCACCAAATGTGCCACAGATGGAATACTCTCCCCCTGCTGTGCGGATGTGGGCGACATCAAAGCTCCTGTGGCAATAAACAGAACATTATGCCATTCCTTGCGCTCCAATTTTCCCAAAATATGCGAGCAGAGCACCGAAGCGGCACATCCACACCCGGACCCACCTGCGTGTACATCTTGTCTTTCGCGGTCAAACAACATCAATCCACAATCCAAATGGCGCTTGCCCAGTACAACGCCCTTTTCGGTCAGCAACTCATTGAGCAGTACGCTGCCCACCGCCGCCAAATCGCCGGTGATGACCGCATCATAGTCCTCAGGGTCGGTTTCGGTATCCTGCAAAAAACGATAGATCGTATCTGCGGCGGCCGGTGCCATTGCCGCGCCCATATTATTGGCATCGGTCACCCCCAGGTCTACAACGCGCCCTGCGCACATCGCCGCAATATGCACACCATTGCCGCCAAGTCCCACCAATGCCGAGCCTGATGCGGTGGCTGTCCACTGCGCCGTTGGAGGACGCTGGCTACCGTATTCCAGTGGAAAGCGATACTGTCGCTCGGCAGTGCAAAAGTGTGAGGATGTGACAACGCTGCACACATCTGCCGCACCGCTGTCTACAAATACCGCCGCCATCGCCAAGCCTTGTGCAATGGTTGAACAAGCACCAAATTGCCCCAAAAGCGGGCGCTGGAATTCGCGCAATCCAAAGGTTGAGGCAATACACTGATTGAGCAAATCACCGGCAAAAATATAATTCACCTGCGACGGCGAATAGCCGGCTTTGTTGAGGGCACGCGTGAACGCCTCTTTTTGCAAAGCACTCTCCGCCTTTTCCCAACTTTTCTCCCCCATCGTAGTGTCTTCAAACACATAGTCAAAGCCACGTCCAAGTGGCCCTTCCCCTTCTTTTTTGCCAACCACCGCCGCATATCCCAAAATGGTGGGACGGCTCGACATCAGCACGGTGGATTCACCCTTGCGTTCCGGCATTTTGCATGTCTCCTTTCCTGTTTCGCCCGACAATATACCCCGTTAGTATGCGTCGCCAAAAAGGAGATATTCCTCTTTGCAAAATCCTCCGCTTTTATCCGCAAAATCATTGACCGCCAAAGCAGTTTGTGGTATGCTTTTTATAGATTACAAGCATATTTTATGCTTCTTGATACAAGGAGAAAATGATGTTTGATTTTCATATGCATTCCTCGCTATCCTTCGATAGCGAAGCCGCCGCCAAGGACATGATCAAAGCCGCCGCCCGCAAGGGGTTGCGCGAAATTTGCTTTACCGATCACTATGATTGCCATTTTTATCCTGATGGCGAGCATTGGGTATTCTCGGATGCAGAATATGGTGCCGCCTATGACACGCTTACCTCTGACAAAGTGTTGGTGCGGCGCGGCGTGGAGCTTGGTCTGACCGCTTGGAACCGTCCGCAATTTGAGGAAGTGCTTGCGCGCCGCCCACTGGATTTTGTGCTGGGCTCGGTACATTTCGCACGCGGCACAGATCCTTATTTCCCCGAATATTGGGACGGTATCACCGTTCGGCAGGCTTTTGAGGAATATCTCACCGAAACACTGCGTTGTGTGCGCCTGCACGATGGCTTTGATGTATTGGGACATCTGACCTATGTGTGTAAATCCCCCCACAATCATACAAAGAGTGTTGTACAGATGACGGATTTTCAAGACATTGTTGATGCCATTTTCAAAGAATTGGTGCAAAAGGGGATCGGTTTGGAGGTCAACACCAGCGGTGTGGATCGCTTGGGGGTACTTTTACCGGATGTCACCTTTATCAAGCGGTTCAAAGAGCTGGGCGGTGAGATCGTCACGGTTGGCTCGGACGCGCACGCACCCGATCGCGTGGGCAACCACATTGATGATGCGCTGGCGATTCTGCGCGATATTTTCGGCTATGTCTGCACTTTTGAGGCGCGCAAACCTATTTTTCACAAGCTATAAACAAAGGCAAAAATCACCCTCTTTTGGGGTGGTTTTTGCCTTTCTTAAAATAATTCTTTTTTGGTGTTGCAATCCCAAAAATCTTATGCTATTATGGCGCTGAAAGAGGCCCAAAACAGGGACAAAAGGAGGAGTTTCTATGCCGTTTTCTGTTGAGAATTGGAACGATCCGCCCAAAGAGTTTCGTGTCAAGCCGATCATTCATGGCTGGCCCAAGGATGCAGAGGTTTTGATGGATGCCGTCAACGATTTCGGGTTCGGTGGTGTTGTTACCAACCCTTCGCGCAAAAATTGGTACGAGGGCTACCGCGACAACGCCAAAGAGTTTGTGAAACTCATTGAAGAACTGGAAAAGCGCGAGCTTCCCTTCTGGTTCTACGACGAAAATGGCTACCCCTCCGGTCACGCAGGTGGCGAGGTGCTCAAAGGGCACCCCGAGCTGGAAGCCAAGGGCTTTTATATGCGCCGCATGGTGGCGTATGCGCCGCGCCACGCAAAGTTTCATCTGGACGATGAGTCGGACAAGATTGTCTGGGCGGCAAAATACCCCTTAAACTGCCCGCGCATTGACGATTCCTACGTGATGTATGAGCAGATGCAGCCTGTGCCGTTTACCGACACCTTCTGCGAAACGGATCTCAACGAGCGTGAGGTGTTTTTCGTCTTTTGCGTCAAGCCTGCCTACGAGGGATCGCACTGCACGCACAACGTTTCCTCTTTTTCTCGCTATATCAACGTAATGGACAAACGAGCGGTACGGCGGTTTATCGATCTCATCTATGAACCGCTTGCCGAGGTGATTCCCGATCTTTTCTCGCGCACACAGGCAGTCTTTACCGATGAGCCATCCTTGCAGGTTGGATATATGCGCAGTTATGAATCCTGGCCTTATGCGCTTGCTCCTTGGGTTGACGGCCTTTTTGAACGGTATGAGCAGGAATACGGCACGTCGCTTCTTCCCTACCTGCCACTGATTTTTGAGGGACGGGCTGACGCCTATCCTGTTCGCATAAACTTTTACCAACTGGTGGGCAAATTGATTGCTGAAGCCTATTCCGGTCAGCTTGCCGACTGGTGTCGCGACCACGGCGGCGTCTTTTCAGGACACTATCTGTGCGAAGAGACCATAACGCATCACGTGCTCAGCTATGGCTCTTTTGTGGAGGTGGTGCGCCACTGTGGCTATCCGGGATTGGATGTACTGTTTTGCTATCCCGAAGATTTCGATTACAACAACGTCAAATATACACAGATTGCCGCCCGTAAAATGGGCGCCGACGGCATGATGGTGGAATTTTGCCCCTTCGCCGGCAAAGAAAACTTTGACAAAGCACCAATGGAAAACACCCTCGCGATGATGGGCATCTTAATGATGCACGGTGTACGTAAGGTCAACTCTTATTTCAGCTCCAACTTTGTGGAATATGCGCCCGACGTGCTGACCGATCGCAAGGGGGCAATGCACCGCGCAGAAGCGCAACTGCTCAACACCTACGTTGGGCGTATGGGTGTGATGCTGGGTGGTCTGCAAAACTGCACCAACGTGTTCGTTTACTACGGCTTGGAGGACACGCAGGGCAAGATGAAGCCACAGACAACACAGCTTAACGGGCGTGAACAGGATGCCGACCGTGCAACGATGCCTTTTACCCGTCGTCTGCTTAACAGTGGTGTAGACTTCTACTACGCCGACCGCGAGGACGTTATTGCCGCCGCAAACTGTGACGGCACACCCATCATATCGGGCAACGAGGTAAAGCTGGTCATTGTACCGGCGCTGGACATTATGCACGACGATGCGTTTGCGGCTTTGCAGGCACTTAACGCCAAAGGCGTCGAGGTGTTGTTTTTGCAAAAGGTACCGCAGTTTGGCACCACCATCGGCGAAACCGCTACGCGCGAGGGCTTTGTCCCCACTGACGAGGACACCGCTGTTGCTAAAGCGGGCACACTGCTCGACCTGAAAGTCAACACCACCGCCACGGTTATAAAGGCGCGATTTACCTATGATGGCAAAGAGATGTGGATGCTGGAAAACCTGGACAAAGAGGCGGCTACTATATCTCTTGCGCACAGTCAATATACTGCCGCAACCCTTCATTTCCCCGAAAGCGGCGAGATCTTATCTGTCAAAACGGGCGAAAACTTCACACTTCCCTCTTACCGCGTTGTCTTTGCGTTGATGGACCATTAACATACCTTTGACACGGGAGATACACAATGAACAGAGAATTTTTGAAAAAAGCGAATGACCACAAGCGGGAACTCAAGCACCAGGTACGCCGGCCTGTGAGAACGGTCACCTTTCAAAAGGATGAGACCGCGTTTCAAGGCTTACGCGTGCAGGCTACGAACAATTTCAGCTGGCCTATCATTTTGAAGCCGCACGAGTCGGTGATTTTGGATTTTGGTGACCACTGTGTGGGATATCTGCATTTTGCGATGCGTACCCTTGACCACATTGCGGATGCACCGCTCAAATTCCGTTTTTCTTTTGGCGAGTTCCCCTTTGAGATCGTAAAGGATCCTGCAGACTACCAAGGCGGATTGGGTAGCGGCTGGTTACAAAACGAGGAGCGCACCTATACGTTTTTGCCGTACACCACCCAGCTTGAGCGGCGCTATGCCTTCCGCTATCTGAAAATCGAACGGCTGGAGGACAACACTCCCTTTGCCGTTGCGTTTTCAGATATGTACTGTGACTGTGTGTCGGCAGTAGACAAACTTGCTCTGTCGCCTGTGAATATTCCCGACAACACCCTGCGCCGCATTTACGATGTGGCCGTCAAGACCTTGCAGGATTGCGAGCAAGACGTGTTTGAGGACGGTCCCAAGCGCGACCGCCGCCTGTGGATGGGCGACCTTAAACTACAAGCTATCACCGACTTTGTCACCTTTAAGAATGTTGATCTTTTTAAGCGGTGTATGTATCTGTTTGCCGCTTATCCTTGCGCGGATGGGCGCATTTCCTGTTGCTTGTTCCCTGATGCCCCTCCCCACAACGATCCATGGAAGCTCACAGACTATGCGCTGTTCTTCGGATGCAGTCTTTTTGACTACATACAAGTCTTTGACGATGAGGAATTTCTCAACGACCTCTATCCGATCGCTTTTGAGCAGTTGAAAATCGCATCGTCCCTCTGGAATGATAAAACCAACACCCTTGACGCCGAATTTTTCATCGACTGGTGCCCCGATCTGGATCGCTCGGTGGCGGCACTGGGTGTCTATGCCTATACGCTCACGCGAATGATGGCGCTGGCCGAAAAGCTGAGTCGCGCAGACGATATCTCTTTCTGCCGCGACGAGCTTTCACATATCGCACGCGCCCTCATGTCCCACTATGATACAAAGCGCGGTCTATTCGTTACGCCGCAAGGGCAAATTTCGTGGCACTCCCAGATTTGGGCGGTGTTGTCGGGACTCCTGCCGCAGGCTGATGCCGTGGCACTGCTTGCGCGTATCAAAAATGATGCAACACCCTTTACGATTCGCACCCCCTATATGATGCACTGCTACATTGATGCGCTTTTCACCGTCGGTGAAAAGCAAGCAGCCATGGATCAGGTGGTGGCCTTTTGGGGCAGTATCGTTGAGAAGGGCTTTGACTGCTTCCCTGAAATCTTCAATCCGCAAAATGATTTTGAGTCGCCCTACGGCGCGCCCGAAATCAACAGCGCCTGCCACGCCTGGAGCTGTACCCCTGCCTATTGGATCCATCGCTACTACCGCGAAGGAGATGCCGTATGAACATTTTAAGTATCGGAAACAGTTTTTCACAGGATGCTCACCGCTGGCTGCATCAGGTGGCTGAAAATCTCGGTGCTGATTTTCACTGTGTTAATCTTTGCATCGGTGGTTGCAGTCTGCAGCAACATTGGGACTGCTATTCGAGAGAGGCTGCGGAACATCTTTTGGAAGAAAACGGCGAAACGGTGCGGCCTGTGTCTATTCAAGAGGCGTTATCCCTTGTCGATTGGGATGTCATCACCCTGCAACAGGCCAGCCACGA
>JAZSHG010000117.1:0-2265 GCA_045533135.1 Acutalibacteraceae bacterium | reverse complement strand
ATACCTTCTGCAACATTTTGGATTCCTGCCGTGATCTGCCCGAATATTTTGCGGAAGATATGATCATGAAGGCACCCTCTCCCAACATCATGAACAAAATGCAGCGCGCGGTGCTGGCGCTGTATTCATATGACGACAATCCGGATGATCTGTCGCCGAAGAACCTGCTTCGTCAGTCGATTGCGCTGCTCAGCATGTTGCCTACCATCACTTCCTATGCCTACCAAGTCAAGCGCAGACATTATGACAAAGCAAGCATGTTCTTCCATCCGTATGTGCCCGGACAGTCCACCGCAGAGACCATATTGCACACACTGCGTTCCGACTGCTCGTATACCGCTGAGGAGGCACATGTACTTGATTTGTGTTTGATGTTGCACGCTGAACACGGCGGCGGTAACAACTCCACCTTTGCTTCGCGTGTGTTGTCCTCTTCGGGTACCGATACCTATTCCGCTATTGCGGCGGCTATCGGTTCGCTCAAAGGTCCTCGCCACGGTGGCGCTAACATCAAGGTTATCGAGATGCTTTCCCACATCAAGGAAAACGTCAAGGATTATAACGATGACGAAGAAATTCTGGCGTTTTTACAAAAACTGCTCCGTAAGGAGGCGGGCGACCGCTCAGGCTTAATCTACGGTATGGGGCATGCTGTTTATACGCTGTCCGATCCTCGTGCAACCATATTGCGTAAATATGCTGGTGAATTGGCGGAAAAGCGCGGCTTTGGTGAAGATTATGCACTGCTTAAAGCGGTGGAACGCCTGGCACCGCAAGCATTTGCTGCCAAAGGTATTAACAAGACTATTTGTGCCAATGTGGATATGTATTCCGGCTTGGTGTACCACACCTTGAACATTCCGATGGAGTTGTATACGCCGTTGTTCGCAGTGGCGCGTGCGGCAGGTTGGTGTGCTCACCGTATGGAGGAAATTACCACCGGTGGTCGTATTATCCGCCCTGCCTACAAGGCGATCGCGCCTCGCGCAGAGTATGTGCCGCTGGCTGATCGTGGCTGAAATTAACGGAAATGTGGTGATTTCATGGGCAAAAAAGCGCGTTTGGCGCTGATAGCGGCAGGCGTCGCAACGTTGGTTGTCACTGTGTTGCGCATCATTTTGATGCCGCAGATGCAAGACAGCCGTACGGGCGATTTTGCCCTTAGCTATGGCATTATTGGCTTAATGATCGCGTGTATAGTTGTGTTTGTTGCACTGGCTTATACGGATAAGACAAAGCCCTTGCCTGCGATGGACGGATTGCCTTTACGTGCGGCGGCGGTGTTTTTGATGGTTTTGGGCGGTGCTTTGCTGTTGGAAGGCATCTATGACATTGTTGCTTATTTGGCTTGGCAACAGACGCCATCGTTACAGACGGCTGCGTCGGGTATTGACGGTTTGCTTTTGACAGGCGCTATCATTTTCAGCATGTTGGCCGGTGTGTGGGCGCTGATGCAAGGCTATGCATGGTTTACAAACGAAAAGCTCTGCTGTGGAAAATATCCGTTTTTGGCACTGGCTTTTCCGCTGTGGTTATGGATGCGCTTGGGACGCTACGTGGTGTCCTATTCCAGCGCTGTTTCGGTTGTTGAAACCTTTTACGACTATGCCATGCTCGTGGTGAGCTTGTTGTTCGCCATGGCGTTTGCTCGCTATGTTGCGGGGCAGACGAATTATCAGTCTCCCACCGTCTTTTGGACGGCGCTTGCCACATTGTTGTGCGGCGTTTCTTCGACCTGTACGCGGTTTGTGATGTACCTGACAGGGGAGACCGAGGCCTATCGTGCGAGCCAATTGGCGAGACTGACCGATTTTGCTGTGGCCCTTTTCGCGGCCGCCGTGGCTGTGGCACTTGTGATGGGGAAAAGCAGTATTGAGGAATCCAAAGAAATGCCTCCAAAGCCCAGCGAAGGGCAAAACCTTTTGGACGAACTGCTCCCCAAGGACGATACTTGATCAACAAAACCCACTCTGCAATAAAAGCAGGGTGGGTTTATTTTATGTAGACATAAAAAGCCGACTTTTTCACATAAATAAGGAGCAGAAGACGAATGTTTCGGGGCGTTTTAGGGGCAGTATTTGTTAAAATTGTCTTGCTTTTTGGCACGGTTTTTGAATAATTTGGTCAAGACAGTGAAAGTTGAAAAACATCGTAAATTTTGTAAATAATACCTTGCAAAATTGAGAAAAATAAGATAAAATATCTTCAGTCAAAGTATATTATTTCAACGGAGGTATGTAATATGTCTGTTAAAGTTGCTATCAA
>JAZSHG010000222.1:0-3513 GCA_045533135.1 Acutalibacteraceae bacterium | reverse complement strand
TTGTCGAGGAACCAGCCGAAGTTATAGACATATTCACCGATGACATAGGTGCAAGGGTGGGCGTATTCCATGTTGAACTCTTGTAAGGACAAGGTGTAGATGTCGTCGATCTCCTCGGTAGTGAACACGTTGTCCCAGCATTCAAAGGAATCTTTGCCGTAGGTCGTAGCGTAGTGGAGATACAGTTGCTCATTAAGTTGCTCGAAAGTGGCGCGGGTGATGCCGAAATGCGCGAGCCAACGGTTGATGGCGTCACCGCGCGAAGCGTAGAACATACCGTTTTTCTCGGCGTCAAGCTGGGCTCTGAAGGCGTCGACCGCTTCTTGCCCGTAGGTGTCAACCATATAGTCCATCAGAATATCGTCGATACGGTTCCAGCGAGCGTGGGAGATATAGGTGTTGTAGGTGTCCCCATAGACAGCGTGTCCCATTTCGGCGGCGGTGTAGCGGATGAGTTTTTCTTTAACGGCGATGGTGCCTCTGCCGAAGCTCTCCGCGCTGTCATACACCGCTTTCACCTGCTCCACGGTGAAGCCTCTTTCCACCCATTTTTCCACGGGGTTGTCGATGAGCCAATCATAGCGGTAGATATGGCCCTCTTCGGTCACAAGAGCATGATCGGAGGCATATTTGTGGGCAAATTCCGGCCAAGTGAGATTGTAGATGTCGTCAATTTCCTCATCGGTAAAGGCGAGTTCTTCCAGTAGCCACTCACTATCTTTATTGCGTTCTTTTGCTTGCCTATTGAGTTCCTCAAAAACGTCGCGCGGTATGTTAAAGCGGCGGACATATTCGTGGGTGCTCATATTCCACTCAAACCAAACGCTCTTTTCGTTTTTGTTTCCTTCATATACGTCAAGCGCATTGTCTCCGTAATTGTCATGAAGCCATTCCATGAATTCATTAAAAATCCCACTGAATTTGCTCGATTTGAAATAATCGTAGGCGGAATCGCCACCTTGCGGTTCTCCGCTACTCCCGTGCGGTCTGCCGTCTGCATTAGGGCTAACAAAGCCCGGCTTGGTGGGTTGGGCCACTTGGGGATAATATACGGTCGGGTTTTTGGTCCCTGCCGTTGTTGCGCCGGGTCTGGGGGGCGATCCGTTAGTGGCGCCTGTGGCGTTGGTGGGGGGAGCGCCGCCATCAGCGCCGCCATCAGCGCCACCGTCAGCACCGCCGTCAGCACCACCGTCAGCGCCGTGATCCACATCCTCGCCACGGGTGGGGGTAGTCGTTTGGGGGGCAGTCGTTTGGGTGGTGCTCGCGTGGATGTCGGTCAGGTGTTCGTAGTCGGTATCGGGCATCATGGGCATACCGCTGTTGTTGTCCGGTTTTTGGGCTATACTGTTGCGCCAATCTTTAAGAAGCGGCAAGCACACCAACATGATAGCGGCGGCCGCGGCAACGAGAGAGGTGGCAAATATCCATCGGCGGGCAGACTTTTGAGGCGCGGCAACAGATATGCGCGCGGCAATCGCGGCCCAATCATCTTTGGCGTTTTGGTCGCAAAACTGTGTCCAGTCAGCTTTTAACGCCACTATATCACGCTCGTTCATATGCGTTCTCCTTTCTCTCAATGTACGGCCGTCACGCGGCATTTTTCCAATGCCTTTGTGTGCCGCCATTTGACCGTGCCCTCGGGTGTTTCGGTGACACGGGCGATTTCTTTGAAGGTCATATCATGGAAATAGTGCAACACGATGATCTGCCGTTCCTCGGTATCCAAAGATTTGAGCAGTGCTTGTACATCAATGCGGCTGTCAAAATCGGGGATTATCGGGGTTTCGGGCAGGGTTTCGGTCGGCTGTTGCCGCTTTTGCTGGCGGCACATTTCCAAGGATACCCGTCGACAGATGCCATAGAGATAGGCGCGCCCTTGTCCTTTCGGGCGGTAGCGCGAAATGGCATGGTACAGCCGCAATATTGTTTCGGACACGGCATCGTTGGCGGCATCGGTGTTTTGCAGGATGCTGTATGCGTAGGAAAACAGTTCTTTTCGCAGGTGCTGATAAATATGTTCCAGTGCATCCTTGTTTTCTTTCAGACTCATCAGTAGCTGGTCTACAGTACGTTCATCTGTCACAAGTACCCCTCCTTTCAAAATCGCGTTTAAGGAAGCTTCCGTCTATATATGCGTGGGGGTTGGCAAAAAGTTGGTGATTTTGGAAAAAATTTATTTTGTTTTTTCGGGGAGTGTATGCGAAGCGGATATGGAATCAAGGTTGTGCAAGGACACCTCATCCAACGCCGTTCGGCGGTCCCCCTTCCCCCACCGGGGAAGGCAAGGTCGCGCAGATAGGTCGCATTTACATTGTAGGGGCGGATATCATCCGCCCGTTATTCCCCTCTCACCCGCTGTCGCGGGAGCTCTCCCAGAGGGAGAGCCTGCGGCGCTACAACGCACGGGTTTGGGGGTGGCTAAAAAGACAAGACAAGCCTGCACAAAGCGTGCAGGCTTGGGGGGATTATTTTTTCCCGACAAATTCTTCCATATATCCCACCTGGTTAGAGCTGCGCGTGTTGGAGATATTGGTGGCAAAAATCACATCCTGCACCGCGTATTGTTGCAAGAACTCGTCCAGGTCGAGCTTATAGTAGCGAGGATCCACAACGTAGACGTGCTCGTATTCGTCGACAAGGAACGGCACAAAGGCGTTGCCGTAGGAGTCCTTGATGACGACACAGGCCGAGCCGTCGTTTTTGGTCGGGTTTTTGATCTCCGTAAAGGGATAGTCGCCACCGATGAAACAGCTGTATTTACTGCCGGGCGAGCGTTTGGAGACGTCGTGCACCACATCCCAGTTGAATTTTTTGCCGTCATAGCCGGTGATGACCAGTCTGTTGGTGCTTTGCGGTATGAAGGCTTCGATGTGGTCGGGGTTGGCCCCCAACGCAGGATGTTGCTTGGTATCGGCATAGAACGTGCCGAGGAAATTGTCATATTTGGCGTATTTATAATAGTCCAACGGTTTGGGGGATTGTCCTTTGACCTGCATCAGCGAGGCATAGGCATAGTAAGCGCCGCGCTGTGTCCAGTGGTGGTCGGTGCGGAAATAGAGGTATTCGTCACGGCGCGACATCAGCGTGTCGTAGATCGGCACATCGTACACACCGGCACCGGTTTGGCTGAAGATATAGCGAATCGCCTTGCCCTGGTCAGAGGAGTTGACCTTGCCGCGCAGTTCGTCCGGCAACATAATGCCCATACTGTTGGGGATCACCACCGTAAAGACGTTGGCTTTGCCCTGTAGCTTTTGGGCGGTGTAGTTGAGCATCGCCGCATAGCGATCCGCAACCGTCTGCTTGAAGTTATAGTATTCGTACGCGGCATCCCCCACCTGCAACACCGCATCGAAGGACTGCGAGGTGCTGCCGCTTCCTGCCGGCGGCTGTTGAGGCGGCTCATCGGGGGTAGGTTCCGTAGGAGGGGTGGTAGGCGGTGCGGTATCGGGGGTAGATGGTGTAGTGTCAGAGGTAGGCGGTGTGGTGCTGGGCGCCGTCGGCACGATGATG
>JAZSHG010000224.1:0-7831 GCA_045533135.1 Acutalibacteraceae bacterium | reverse complement strand
ATGACCACCCACTACGATACGCAAAAGTGAGGCAATTTCTATGGGAAAAATCATTCGCTGTCTGACAACCGACGGCGCTGTTATGGCTATGGCTTTGGATGCTACCGATATTGTTTCCAGAGCCGAAGACATCCATCACCCTTCTGCGGTCGTGACCGCCGGTTTGGGTCGCCTGCTCACCGCCGCTTCTATGATGGGCGTAATGCTCAAAGGGCGCGATGATTCTGTGACCTTAAAAATCAACGGCGGCGGCCCTGCAGGACAGATCTTGGCGGTTTCCGACAGCTTTGGCAATGTGCGCGGCTATGCCGCCAACCCCATTGTGGAGATACCGCTCAAAGCCAACGGCAAGCTGGATGTCAGCGGTGCTGTGGGCACAGACGGTATGCTGTATGTACTGCGTGACACGGGCGGTAAAGAACCGTATGTCGGCTGTACCCCCATTGTTTCCGGCGAAATTGCCGAGGATATTACCAGCTATTATGCACAAAGCGAGCAGACACCCACCGTTTGCGCTTTGGGTGTGCTGGTCAACCCCGATCTGACGGTACAGGCGGCAGGCGGCATTTTGTTACAGCTTCTCCCCTTCTGCCCCGACAGCATCATTGACCAGGTTGAAAAAAACGTGCAGAAACTGCCGCCCGTGACGGTGATGCTGCAAAATAAGGCCACCCCCGAAGATATGGTGCGTATGATTTTGGACGGTATGGAGTTCGATGTTCTCGACAGTTATGAGCCCGAATACCGTTGTACCTGCTCACGCGAGAAGGTCGAGGGCGCTTTTTATGCAATGAAGGCCGAGGAGCTGGAAATCCTCCCCGACGAAAACGGTATAGTCGAAGCCACTTGCAGTTTCTGCGACAATATTTACCGTTTCACTACCGATGATCTTAAACGTATCGCCGCCCGACAGGAGGCATCCGAATGAACAAGCTTTGGGGGCATTTTCGCACCATCACTCGCCACCGCCACGCCGTTGTTCGCAACTGTTTCAAGGCAGGCATCGGTTGGCAAGGATTGTTTCATGACCTTTCCAAATATTCCCCTTCCGAATTTTTAGTCGGTGTAAAATACTACACTGGTACGCGCAGTCCCAATGAAGGTGAGCGCGAAGAAACTGGTTTTTCTCGCGCGTGGATGCATCACAAGGGACGCAATAAACACCACTTTGAATACTGGACGGACTATCGCGCAGGTCTGCGCCGCGTGATGCCTGTGCAAATGCCCTATCGCTATGTGGTAGAAATGCTGTGCGACCGCATAGCCGCCAGCCGCATATATATGGGCGAGAATTATACCAGCCGTAGCGGTTTGGAGTATTATCTGCGTAGCAAACCCATTCGCCCCATTCATCCCGAAACTGCCGCACAAATTGAGCTTTTGCTCACCATCGCCGCGGATGAAGGTGAAGACGCCGCGTTTGCCTATGCCAAAAAGCAACTGCGCGAACAAAAGAAGCAGAAATAAGAAAAAGGCAAGAGCTTTTTGCTCTTGCCTTTTTCTTATTCTTCTGTGAGCATCTGTTTAAGATACTGTCCCGTATAGGATTGCGGCGTTGCCGCTACCTCTTCGGGTGTGCCGCACGCAACAACCGTGCCGCCTTTATCGCCGCCCTCGGGACCGAGGTCGATAATATGGTCGGCACACTTGATAACATCCAGATTATGCTCGATAACCACCAAGGTGTTGCCGGCATCCACCAACTTCTGTAAAACATCGATGAGCTGATGCACATCTGCCGTGTGCAGACCGGTGGTGGGCTCGTCCAGGATATAGATGGTGCGCCCGGTAGGCCGGCGAGACAGTTCTGTCGCCAGCTTCACGCGCTGTGCCTCACCACCCGAAAGGGTGGTAGCAGGCTGCCCCAGCTTGACGTAGCCGAGCCCCACATCGTAAAGAGTCTGTATTTTGCGCGCGATGCGCGGAATGTCCGCAAAGAAGCCGCACGCCTCCTCCACCGTCATATCCAGCACGTCAAAGATATTCTTGCCCTTATAGCGCACCTCCAACGTTTCGCGATTATACCGCTGGCCGTGGCAAACCTCACACGGAACATAAATATCGGGCAAAAAGTGCATCTCGATCTTCAGGATACCGTCACCTTGACAGGCCTCACAGCGACCACCCTTGACATTAAAGGAAAAGCGGCCAGCATTGAAACCGCGCCGTTTGGCATCGGGCGTTTGAGAAAACAGCTCGCGGATATCGTTGAAGACGCCTGTAAAGGTAGCAGGGTTGGAGTGCGGTGTGCGGCCGATGGGTGACTGGTCAATATCAATCACCTTGTCCAGCCATTCTATGCCCTTGATTTCCTTATGCTTACCGGGAAATGTGTGAGCGCGGTTGAGTTTTCCTGCCAATTTTTTGTGGAGTATCTCATTGACAAGCGTCGATTTACCGCTACCCGACACACCTGTTACACAGTTGAATGCCCCCAAACGGAAGGTGGCGGAGATGTTTTTGAGGTTATTTTCGCAAGCGCCTACCACCGTCAATGTGTTGCCATTGCCTGTGCGCCGCTTGGTCGGCACAGGAATGCGGCGACGGTGCGAAAGATAATCGCCTGTAATGGAGTTTTCGCATTGGCAGATGCCGTCGGCAGGGCCGGAATAAACCACCTCGCCGCCGTGAACGCCGGCACCGGGACCAATATCTACGATCCAGTCAGCGGCGCGCATCGTATCCTCGTCATGCTCCACCACGATGAGGGTGTTACCAAGGTCGCGCAACCGTTTCAAAGACTCTAAGAGTTTATCGTTATCGCGTTGGTGCAGGCCGATGCTCGGCTCGTCGAGGATATACAAAACGCCCATTAGGTAGGAACCAATCTGCGTTGCCAAGCGGATACGCTGGCTCTCGCCACCGGACAGCGTGGCACTGGCACGCGACAGGGTGAGATATTCCAAACCAACACTTTTGAGGAAGCCCAAGCGCTCGCGAATCTCCTTCAAAATACGGTCGGCAATCCAATGCTCGCGTTCGGTCAGCTCCAGTTGCTCAACAAAATCCAATTCTGCCGCCACGGACATCTTACAGAAGTCCATAATATTGATACCGCCCACCGTCACTGCCAAGCTTATAGTGTTAAGGCGTTCACCTTTACAGTGTGGACAGGGAGACTGGCTCATATAGCTTTCCAGTTCCTCTTTCATCCAGCTACTGGTAGTTTCCTTGTAACGACGTTCAAGGTTGGGAACGATTCCCTCAAAACGCGACATATACTCGCCGTGTCCGTATTCGCTGGAGCGTACCAAACGAATACGCTTGTCCCCTGTGCCGTACATCAACGCTTGATAGGCCTCTTTGGACAGCTCAGCAATCGGTGTATCCATCGTGAAGCCATAGCTTTCCGCCAAGCCATCATAGTACATACGGGCGATAGAGGCATCGGAATAGCCCCAGCCGCTCGCCTTTATGGCACCCTGGCGGATGGAAAGCGAGGGGTCGGGAATGACAATTTGCGGATCTATCCCCATTAGAATGCCTAAGCCTGCACACTCGGGGCAAGCGCCGAAGGGATTGTTGAACGAAAAGAGACGCGGCACCAATTCTTCGACACCCTGTCCGTGTTCGGGGCAGGCATAGTTCTGTGAAAAGGTCAACTCCTTGTCACCCACAACGTCCACTGTCAGCAAACCACCCGAAAGCGCCGTCGCCGTTTCCACCGAATCTGCCAAACGGCTACGGATCTCCTGTTTCACCACCAAGCGGTCAACCACAATATCAATAGAGTGCTTCTTATTCTTATCCAGCTTCAAATCTTCGGACAGATCCAGAATCACGCCATTGACACGCGCACGAGCAAAGCCGTTCTTGCGTGCCTCTTCCCATTCCTTCACATGGGTACCTTTGCGGCCGCGCACCACAGGCGATAGCAACTGAATGCGACTACCCTCCGGCAATTCCAAAATCTGATCAACGATCTGATCCACCGTCTGCTGACGGATCTCACGTCCGCAGACAGGACAATGCGGCACGCCGATACGTGCATACAGCAAACGCAAATAGTCATAGATCTCGGTCACTGTTCCCACTGTGGAGCGAGGGTTTTTAGAGGTTGTTTTTTGGTCAATGGAGATGGCAGGTGAAAGGCCATCGATGCCGTCTACGTCAGGTTTTTCCATCTGTCCCAAGAACATGCGGGCATAAGACGACAAACTCTCGACATAGCGACGCTGTCCCTCGGCATAGATGGTATCAAACGCCAAAGAGGACTTGCCACTACCGGAAAGACCCGTAAAAACGATTAGCTTTTCACGCGGCATCTCCACGTCTATATTTTTTAAGTTGTGGACACGTGTGCCACGAACAGTGAGCATTTTTTGTGCCATTTTCTTTGCCTCACTTAACTGTTACGCAATTTTTCAATACGGTCACGCAAATAGGCGGCATGTTCAAACTCCAACAGCCGCGCGGCCGCACGCATTTCCTTTGTCAGTCGATCGATCAACTGCATCTTTTCGACCTTGGACAGCTTCTTGTCTTTTTTGCTATCGAAGGTGTCTTTGGAGCTGATCTCCAAGACATCACGCACGTCCTTGCGGATGGTTTTCGGCGTGATACCGTTTTCGGCGTTATAACGCATCTGTATCTCGCGGCGACGGTTGGTTTCGGTGATAGCTCGCTCCATCGACGGCGTCACTTGATCGGCATACATGATCACTGCACCGTTTTCGTTACGGGCGGCACGGCCGATCGTCTGGATAAGCGCAGATTCCGAGCGCAAAAAGCCCTCCTTGTCTGCGTCAAGAATCGCCACCAGCGACACTTCGGGGATATCCAAGCCCTCGCGCAGCAGATTGATGCCCACCAACACGTCGAACTCGCCCAAACGCAGATCGCGGATGATCTCCATACGCTCCATCGTGTCGATATCGTGGTGCATATAGCGCACGCGAATGCCTGCATTTTCCAAAAACGCCGTCAGATCCTCCGCCATCTTTTTGGTCAGCGTCGTCACCAACACACGCTCCTGCCGCTCGGCGCGCATGCGAATTTCATCCATCAGGTCATCGATCTGTCCGTCGATCGGTTTGACGGTAATCTCGGGATCCAAAAGCCCAGTCGGGCGTATCACCTGTTCAGCAATTTGTGTGCTTCTCGTCCGCTCTCGCTCACCGGGGGTGGCACTGACGTAGACGATCTGATTAAGCCGCTCATCAAACTCATCAAACTGCAACGGGCGGTTGTCATAGGCGCTGGGCAAACGGAATCCGTAATCGATCAGGCTGGTCTTGCGCGCGCGATCTCCTCCATACATACCGCGCACCTGCGGTAATGTGACGTGGGATTCATCCACAAACAGCAAAAAATCATCGGGAAAATAATCCAACAGTGTGCAAGGCGCGGTTCCGGGTGCACGTCCCGAAAGCACGGCAGAATAGTTCTCGATACCTTTGCAGATGCCGATCTCGCGGAGCATTTCCATATCGTAGCGCGTGCGTTGCAGGATGCGCTGTGCTTCCAGGAGCTTACCCTCGCTCTTGAACCACTCTACACGCTCATTGAGTTCCTTTTCGATGCGTCCGAGAGCACCTTGCATCCGCTCGGGTGGGATAATATAGTGCGATGCAGGATAGATCGCCACGTGGTTGACCACGCTTTTGACCTGTCCTGTTAACACGTGCACTTCACTGATGCGGTCGATCTCATCGCCGAAAAATTCCACACGAATCGCCGTTTCAGAGCCATAGGACGGATAGATTTCCACCACATCGCCGCGCACGCGAAACTTATTGCGGTTAAAACCGATGTCGTTGCGCTCATATTGTAGCTCTACCAGTTTTTCCAACAGTTCGTCACGTGATTTTTGCATGCCGGGACGCAATGATATGACCATACTGCGGTAGTCAATGGGATCACCCAGCGTGTAAATGCAGGAAACGCTCGCCACGATGATGACGTCGCGCCGCTCGGAGAGCGCAGAAGTGGCGGAATGGCGCAGTTTGTCTATCTCATCGTTGATAGCGGAATCCTTTTCGATATAGGTATCCGTCGAGGCGATATACGCTTCGGGTTGATAGTAATCGTAGTAGGAAACAAAATATTCCACCGCGTTTTCGGGGAAGAATTCCTTAAACTCGGAGCAAAGCTGAGCGGCAAGGGTCTTATTGTGAGCGAGAACGAGGGTGGGCTTGTTCACGTTGGCGATGATGTTCGCCATCGTAAAGGTTTTGCCGCTACCCGTCACACCGAGCAAGGTCTGCTCGCGGTAGCCCTTTTGCACGCCCTCTGTCAGTTGGGCGATCGCCTGCGGCTGATCGCCCGTCGGCGCATAAGGAGAATGCAGAATAAACTTGTCCACGGCGTCAGCCTCCTTTGCTTTGCAATCTCTAATAGTATATCACATCCGTTTTAAAATGAAAAGATACTCACCAAAAATTTGTTCGGTATTTTTCAAAAGTAAAAGGGAGCCAAAATCGGCTCCCTTTTTTATTATTCTTTTTCCTCGTCCTCTTGCGGCTTTTCCTTGACCTGCACCTCGATCTCCTCGGTCATCAGGCGATCTGCTTTCACAACCGCAACCAAGAGGTCATCCCAGTCGAACACGTCCCCCTCTTGGGGAATGTTGCCGCTACGCTCGGTGAGCCAGCCATTGACCGTTGTCGCTTCGCTTTCCTCGTCGGCTTCCAGCGAGAAAAACTCAAGAAAATCATCGAGCGGTGTATTACAAAGCACGCGATAGGTGTTATCGCCGATGGCAGTGATCGGCTCAACGCTTTCCTCGCCCTCGTCCCAGATCTCACCGACCAACTCTTCCAGAATATCCTCCATCGTTACCACACCGGCGGTCTCACCATATTCGTTGATGATGATCGCCATGTGTGCGCGATTCTTTTGCATATCCTTGAACAGCAGATCCAAATGCACGCTTTCGGGCACGAACAGCGGCGTGTACAGCACCTGTTCCAATTTGAAGTCTGCGTTCTTGTGTTTGAGCAAATATTCACGCGCGTGCAACACGCCGATGACCTTATCCACCGTGTTCGTATACACGGGGATACGCGAAAAGCCTGTTTCATCAATGGTGGAAATGATCGTGCTTTCGTCAGCATCGTCGGGCAGGAACGTTACCGCACGGCGCGGTGTCATAATCTCCGCCGCGGTCAAGCGGTCGAGCTTGAACACGTTTTTGATGTAGGTAATATCATCGTGGTCCAGCGCGCCTTCGTCAGCACCTGCATCCAACATCAGCACGATATCCTCTTCGGAAACCGTTTCTTCTTTGGCGTTGGGGTCAATACCAAACAGGCGCAAGACGCCGTTAGTTGACGCCGACAAAAACCATACGACAGGCTTGAGAAGCGTCGCCAGTGCCGAAATGATACCGCACACCTTGTGCGCCCATTTTTCCTTGTTGCGCATAGCGATACGCTTGGGCACCAGTTCGCCCAGCACCAACGTAAAATAGGACAAAATCAAGGTGATCAGCACGACCGATACGGTGTTGATGATACCCATACTCGAAGGCGAGATGGAAAACGTCCGCACCAGGAAATCTGACAAATATTTGGCAAAGCTGTCCGCCGCAAAAGCCGAACCCAAAAAGCCTGCAAGGGTAATACCAATCTGGATGGTGGACAGAAAGCCTGTGGGCTGCTCAATCATTTTGAGCATCTTGATAGCCTTCTTGTCCCCTTCTTCGGCTTGCGCTTTAACCTTCTTTTCATTCAGCGAAATGACCGCGATCTCCGTCGCGGCAAAAAAAGCGTTGAGTAAAATGAGAACCAACTGCAAAAGCAGTTGCTTCACTATGGCTGACATGACGTCCTCCTAAAAATTGTGCAGTTCCTGCACTTATATACATCGAAACAGTTTATCACATCTGTCA
>JAZSHG010000234.1:0-10832 GCA_045533135.1 Acutalibacteraceae bacterium | reverse complement strand
GCGCTACTGTTGCCGACGCAGACGCGATGGCAAACATCCTTAAAGCGGCCGCTACGGATATGCTCAAGGGTTAATAATAGCCAAAAAGTAGACAAGCAATGCTTGTCGGCTTTTTTATTTGCCGGTCGCCGCCCATTGCCCGTAGGCTTCAGGCACTTTTCCCACCAGCACCGTTTCGGTCACCAGATATTCTGTGACGACACTGGTTTCTATGTGTTGATCAAATGAAAGCGCCAACACCATATCCACTCGCACCTGTAAAGTTACACGATGTGCCGTTTGGTTGATACCTGCCCCTTGCCAAGAGGTAGCAACATCGGTGGACACCACGCTGTCTAACCCTACGTCGAGTGACAACATTGGCCCTTTGCTCGTGAATATTTCCGGTGCTAACAACGTACCGAGCGGAACAGAAAAATCGCAGACATCCTCCGCTTCCAGTTGATGTAAAACCGCCTCGGTCACCGCCAGTTTTAAGTTGTTCACCTGTTGGGAATTTACCTCTAAAAGCGAAATGCCCCCTTGCGCATCTCGTTCCAGCCGAATCCACGCCGCCTGTGCCGTATCTGCCAAGCAAGCGGTCACCTCTTCGTTAATAACCTGTGTGACTTTGGCCTGTGCCGATTTGATTCCGTATTTTTCCATAATCGGCTTCACTTGCCACTCAAGATATCCCCACAAAATCGCTATGAAAGCCAAAATGGTCAATAATATCCACCAAAAGCGGTGTCTTTGCTTCTTGCGCATATCACCCCTCCCATTAACACTATATCCCTCTTGTTTTGTCCTTTGTGAAAAGATTTTGCAGAGAAAACGCTGATCGGCGTTGACACTTTTGGCACGATGTACTATAATGAATAAAGGTGTGAGGAGGCGACTGGCAATGAAGATTGGTTTTGATAACGCACTGTATATGCAAAAACAAAAGGAGCATATTTTGGAGCGTATTGCCCGTTTTAAGGGCAAACTCTATTTGGAATTCGGCGGTAAACTGTTTGACGATTACCATGCCGCCCGTGTGCTCCCCGGTTTTGAAAAGGATGCCAAGATTCGCTTGCTGTGCGAAATGCGCGAGCAGGCTGAGGTCATCTTCTGCATCAGTGCCGGTAATATCGAAAAAACCAAAATTCGTGCCGACCTGGGCATCAGCTATGAGGCTGACCTTCTCCGCCAAATTGATGCCCTCAACCAGCTTGGTCTGTTGGTCAACAGTGTCGTCATCACCCAGTATACAGGGCAAGCGGCGGCAGACAACTTTGTGAAAAAATTGACCGCCTTGGGCATTACCTATTACATTCACCGTCCCATCAAGGGATATCCCACCGATGTGGACTATATCTGCAGTGAGGAAGGCTTTGGTGTCAACCCTTATATCGAAACCACGCGCCCTCTGGTCGTTGTCACTGCCCCCGGCCCCGGTAGCGGTAAGCTTGCTACCTGTTTGTCGCAGGTCTATCATGAGCAAAAACGTGGCATTTGTGCCGGCTACGGCAAGTATGAGACCTTCCCCATCTGGAACATTCCACTCAAGCATCCGGTCAATATGGCATACGAGGCCGCCACGGCGGATCTGCAGGATGTCAATATGATCGACCCCTATCACTTGGAAGCCTACGGTGTCACCACCGTCAACTATAACCGCGATGTGGAGGCTTTCCCCATCGTCAGCACCATTCTCACCCGTATCACCGGCAACAGCAAATTCTATTGCAGTCCCACCGATATGGGCGTGAATATGGCAGGCTATGCCATTGTTGATGACGAGGTCTGCCGCCAGGCAAGCTGTCAGGAGGTCATCCGCCGCTACTATAAGGGTCTTGCCGATCTCAAGCAAGGCAAAGAGAGTGCAGAAACGGTGGAGAAGCTTAAATCCATTATGCAACAGCTTGGTGTGCGCCCCGAAAACCGCACCACCGTTTTGCCTGCGCTGACCAAGCGCAACAATTCCAACGCTCCTGCGGTGGCCATTGAGCTTCCCGACGGGCGCATTATTACAGGTAAGGCCACCAACCTGCTCAGTGCCACCAGTGGTGCTGTGCTCAACAGCGTCAAGGTGATGGCGGATATCCCCAAAAGCGTGCTTTTGATGAGCCCCTCTGTGTTGGAGCCCGTGAAAAAGATGAAAACAGAGCTTCTGCACAGCCACAGCAGCTTGCTCAAGCTCGATGACGTACTCACGGCGCTGTATATTTGCGCCGCCAGCGATCCGACCGCCGCCAAGGCAGTTGAACAGCTCCCTCGTCTGCGCGGTTGCGAGCTGCACTCGACGCAGTTGCTAAACTCCGGCGATGAGGCCACCCTGCGCAAGCTGGGCATGAACGTCACCTGCGAGCCCGTCTTCCCTGCCAAGACACTCTTTTTCTGACACAAAAAACGGCATATAGCCAAAAGAGCGTACGGTAAAAATCGTACGCTCTTTTTTATTATTTGTCTTGTTGGGCCATCACCATGCAATGCGTGATGCCATAGTATTGAAAACATAACACAGCGTGATCATCGATGCGCTCGCCGCAAGCCAAAATTGGCACTGCAGGCGGACATCCGACTGTAGCATCCGCCAACACGCGCCCGACACTTTCTGCCACAGGCACCGATTCTGCCACAGATAAAAGCGCTTCGCGCATAGAACACACGCGTTGCGCCTTTTGAAATGACGGCGTGCCTTTTGTGATGGGGGCGAGACGAGGAATTGCCGTCAAAGCGGCTTTTAGACGCTGTAAATTTTCAGCACCAAGCTCCGGGGTGAGCATCAGCACCATATAGTCAGGATCAAAGAACTCACAGACAATGTTTTGTTCGTGCAACACTGTTGCAAAAGCATCCCCTGTATAGCCGTAAGGCTTGGTACACAGTGTGATTTTTAGCGGCTCTGTGCCATATAAGCAAAACCCATGTGCTTCCAGCGCCATTTTCAGCTCTTGAACAAGCGGTAAGAAGGCACGCAGGCGCTTCACATGCTCGCTCAAATAATGATTTGCCGCATCCAACGACTGTAAGATCAAATAAGACGGACTCGTGGATCCAAAAAGCGCCAGTGCCGTCTTGACTTGTGTCGCAAGTGACGGCATAGCAGGAGATATGTGCAGATAGGCACCACCGGTCAGCACCGGCAGTGTTTTGTGAGCGGAATCGCAACACATGGTGGCTCCCAAATCCATCGGATGCTGTGAGGGCTCTAAAAACCGCATATAAGCGCCGTGGGCGTTATCTACAAGCAACAGGACATCGTGTTTACGACAAACCTCTGCGATGCTTGCAACATCTGCCACGTTACCCAAATAGTCAGGGCTGGTCAAATACACCGCCACAGGCTTTTCGGGCGCAGATACCAGCATAGCCTCCACTTGCGCCGCATCAATATTACAGGAAAGGTAGGAGTCCATATCCTGTGGATAGATCCACAAAACCTCTATATCCAACAGCGCCGCGGCGCTTAAAAAGGTTTTGTGCACATTTCTGCCTGCCGCAACCAACGGTTTTTTCCCTGTCTGTTTGGCGTGCAACAGCGTCAAATACAGCATAGCTCTGATGCACTGCGACGAGCCTTCTGTGGAATAGAAGGTCGGACAGCCAAACAGTTGGGACGCGTTGCGCTCGCTTTCCTGTATGATTCCCTCAGGCGCATATAAATTATCGGCGCCTTCGATTTCGGTTAGGTCAAGCGACTCCATCCCTAAAAACGCCGCGCCCTTATGCCCCGGCATATGTACGCGCAAGGGATTGCGGCTGTTATACGCGCGGACAAAATCACAAATCGGCGTATTCATACTCATTCACCCAAAGCGCGAACTATGGCTACCATAATAGCACATTCCATGCGCTTGCGAAACAGTTTACAGCCATATTCATACACGCCCGTCACACTACCGGTGGCGTGATAAGCATTGGCGGCGCAACCGCCCGAGCAATATAGCCGCGCCCAACAATCTTTACATTCGGGATGCGCATAAACATTGCAAGCGGCAAATTCGTTCTGCTTTTCTTTGTTGGTCACGCCGTCCCATATATTGCCCAGCTTGAATGCTTCCTCGCCCACGAACTGATGACAGGGATACAGATCACCCCAAGGCGTCACCGCCATGTATTCCGTGCCGCTTCCGCAACCGGAAATGCGCTTATAAATGCAGGGACCACCCGTCAGGTCGATCATATAGTGGTAGAAGGTGAAGGGCTTCCCTTCTTTATCCTTTTTGAGCATCAGCTCTGCCAGCTTTTCATATTGCTCCATCACCACGGGCAGATCTGCATCCGTCAAAGCGGAAGGATCATCAGCCGCGCAAACAACAGGCTCCATACTCAGCTCGTTAAAACCCAGATCCAACATCTGTTGAATATCCTGCAGGAAGTCGGGGTTAGCGTGGGTGAAGGTGCCGCGCATATAGTAATTTTTGCCACCACGTGCTTCCACGAAGCGCTGAAATTTCGGCACGATCTTTTCCCAACTACCGTTGCCGGCGTAGTCCACACGATAGCGGTCGTGGATCTCTTTACGGCCATCCAGGCTTAACACCACGTTACTACACTCGCGATTGGCCCACTCGATCACATCATCGTCCACCAACACGCCGTTTGTCGTGAGGGTGAAGCGGAAATTTTTCCCCTTTTCCTTTTCAATACTGCGGGCGTAGGCCACCAGATCCTTCACGACTTGGAAATTCATCAGCGGCTCGCCGCCAAAAAAGTCCACTTCCAAATTGTGACGCGTGCCGGAATTTTCGATCAAAAAGTCGAGCGCACGCTTGCCCACCTCAAAGGACATCACCGCGCGATCACCGTGATATTTGCCTTGGCTGGCAAAGCAATAGGAGCAATTGAGGTTGCAGGTGTGGGCAATATGCAGGCACAATGCTTTGACAACACCGGCGGTCTTTTCTTTGAGCTTGCCGGCCATCGACGCAAAGGTGTCAGGTGCAAACAGCTTGCCCGACTCTTTGAGCGCGGTCACCTGGTCGTAGCATTCTGCCAGATCCGCCACCGTAATATCGGCACAGTCGGCGTATTTTTGCGCAAGTGTATCTAAAATACTCTCTTTGCTCTGCTGTTCAAACAGTCCAATAATATCATAGGCCACCTCATCCACAACATGGACAGCACCCGAACAGACATCCAGCACAATGTTATATCCACCCAGCTTATACTGATGAATCATACTTTTCTCCTCCACGAAAAAATGCCGCCGATACGGCGGCATTTTGAGATCGGCAATTACTTGCTTTCCTTGGTGCTCTCGCACTGCTGATTGGCAATACCGCAGCTGGTTTTGCAAGCAGACTGGCAGGAGGTCTGGCACTCGCCGCAACCACCGTTTTTGGCGCTTTCACACAGGTTGCGAGTTTCAATCGTCTTGATGTGTTCCATAAATTCACCTTCTGTAAGCAAAATGTTCATCCATATAGTAGCATAAAACCGCACACCTGTCAATCTCTTTTTTGCAGGTGGCGCGGCAATTACACCAACGTAACGATACCTGCATCTACCAGTTTTTGCAGTGACTGCAAAATACCAAGTTTCGCGTGGTACCACGTGAGTCCTCCCTGGAAATATACCGCATACGGTGGGCGGATGGGGCCATCAGCACTCAACTCAATGGATGAGCCCTGCACAAATGCGCCTGCCGCCATAATGACGTCGGTATCATAGCCGGGCATCGCCCAGGGCTCGGGGGTGACGTAACTGTCAACGGGTGCGGCGGCCTGGATTCCCTTGCAAAAAGCCACCATTGCCTCACGAGAGCCCAACTCCACCGCTTGGATGATATCGTGGCGAGATTCGGTGCTGTTGGGGATGACCTTAAAGCCCAACTGCTCATAGATATTGGCGGCAAAAATAGCACCTTTGAGCGCACCTGCCACCACTGTGGGGGCCAAGAAGAAGCCTTGATAGAACGACGGCAACACGCCTAAATTGGCGCCGACCTCCTGTCCCAAACCGGGAGCGCTCAAACGATAGGCGCACCGCTCCACGCAGGCGGCGGTGCCACAGATGTAGCCGCCGATAGGTGCCAAACCACCACCGGGATTTTTAATCAACGAGCCAACGATCATATCGGCACCGACGTCCGACGGCTCCACACGCTCCACGAACTCACCGTAGCAGTTATCGACCATACACAGCACATCGGGCTTTATCCCCTTGATAAAATGAATAAGCTCGCCGATCTGTTTGACCGAAAAAGACGGTCTGGTCTGGTAGCCTTTGGAACGCTGTATCGTCACCAGCTTGGTTTTGCCATTGATGGCGGCACGAATGCCCTCATAGTCAAATCCGCCGTCGGGAAGCAGATCGACTTGGCGATATTGCACCCCATATTCCGCCAGCGAACAGGGCGATGGGCGGATGCCGATAACCTCTTCCAAGGTATCATAGGGACGGCCGACGGGCGACAGTAGTTCGTCGCCGGGTCCAAGCTGGGAGGATAACGCCACCGCCAGCGCGTGGGTGCCACAGGTGATCTGCGGACGCACCAACGCCGCCTCGGTGTGGAAACAGTCGGCATACACCTTTTCCAGTATTTCGCGTCCCATATCGTCATAGCCGTAGCCGGTGGTTGCCGCAAAACAGGTCGCATTCACGCGATTATTCTGCATCGCGTGCAGCACCTTGGCTTGGTTAAACTCCGCCGTCGCATCAATAGCGGCGAAGCGCTCTTTGAGGCTTTCCAGCACGCGCTCGCCCATCTGCAAAACTGCCGCAGAAATTCCTAACTGCGCATACATGGCGTCCAGTTCCATTTTTGACTTCCTTTCTCTAAAAAGTCCGCCCGTAAAAACGAGCGGACCGCATATCAATGAAAAATACCGCTAAAAAACGCCGCCAGTACCACTGCGCCCAGCGCGATGCGGTAATAGCCAAATGCACGAAAATCGTGCCTACGCACATAATCCAACAAGAAGCCGATAACCAGCAGGCTGACACCGAAGGAAACAACCATACCCACCAGCAGGATGATCAGCTCTTCGCCGCCGAAATCGAAACCGAATTTCATCAGCTTCAAAAGGCTGGCACCGCACATTGTGGGAACAGCCAACAAAAATGCGTACTCTGCCGCCACCTTGCGCGATAATCCCAAAAGCAGTGCGCCCATGATGATGGCACCCGAACGGGATGTGCCGGGGAACACAGCCGCCGCCACTTGAAATAGCCCGATCGCCGCCGCTTGCATATACGTGATGTTATCCACATCTGCCGTACGTGGCGAGGCGGCACGATTGGCCCATTCAATAACCAAGAAGGCTACACCGACAACGATCAATGCGATCGACACCGACACGGGATTATAAAACAAGCTTTCAAAAAAGTCATCCCACAAAACGCCAACTATGGCCGCCGGCACACAAGAGACCAAGATCTTGCTCCAAAGCGGCACAGCGCCTTTTTTAATGAGCGAGCCGCCCTTCTTTCGCAGATCAAACGGCCACAGGCGCTTCCAAAACATCAGAACGACCGCCAAAATGGCGCCAAACTGGATCACCACATTGAACATATCCATATAGCCGTCGGAAACATCCATTGGCAACACTTGTTCAAGTAGGATGAGATGACCTGTACTGCTTACAGGCAACCACTCGGTGATGCCTTCGACAACACCAAAAACTACCGCTTTGAGGATATTCCAAAGGGTGTCCATTACAGATCCTCTTCGTTAAGCAGGTCACGCAGCAGAATGATCTCATCCGCCGTCAAGGTGACACCCTTGCCCATCTTGGTGTGTTCGGGAGCCCAATCGCGCACATCATATTTGGGGGCGCGATCGTTCCAGCTGATCAGGTTGAGTTCCTTTGTCCAGCCCGTGGGAGACTGGGACAGCACACCGATGGTTTTGACAATTTCATATTTGAGTTCAGGCATAGCGATTCTCCTTTTTTATCACGCGCCAAGCAGCGCCACTTTTTATGTATAAGAGTATATACTTTGCCGCAGAGGATTATTCCCCTTCATCAGCTTTCGGTTGCGCGTTTTGCTCCAACCGCTGCATCATCGTATCCAGACGATCATTCACCGCATTCTGCCGATTCAACAGGCCCTGACGCAACTGTGCCAATTCCTGACGGCTATCAGCCAACTGCGCTTCCAAGATGGTCAGCTGTGCCTCGATGCTCTCGGTCAGTTCCACGCCCTCACGGCAGGAGGTGTCCAAAATACTCTGGTTCATCTGTCGCACGTCAGCCACAAAGGTGCCAACATGGCCGATGAGGGCGCGATAGCGGCGGTTCTCTGCCACAGCCTGTCGCGCGGCATCCATTTGACGCGCATAGGCCTCCAGTTGCTGTGCCGACACGCGCTGTGTGTCCAGCTCCGCCGACAGCGCATCGATCTGCTCCTGCTGTTGAGCAACACGAGCATTCGCCTGATCCAACTGCCCTTTGAGCGCTTCCACAGTCTGTTCAGCCTGCACCTTTTGCGTGTGAAGCTCCATACGCTCACGGTTGAGGGTATCCGCTTTGGCGGCAGAATCACCCAGCTCTTTTACTGTGTGGCGATATTCATTGACCAGATCCTGCAACTGTGTGGCATTCTCTTCCGAAGCCGAAAGCGCCTGCTGCGCATTACCCAACGCCTCACGCAACTGTGCCACTTCTTGTTGCAACGTAGCGATCTGCGCTGTTGCCGCTGTTTCCTGTGCAGTTGAGCGATTGTTCATCTCTTCGATATATTGCAGCACTTCCTGCTTTTTGAATCCGCGCATGCTGGTGCGGAAGATACCGGATTGTGCCATTTTCATCCACCTTTCCAGTGAAAAACCTCATTTTCGATACTATACGCCATTATTAAGTCATATTATAGCACTTATATTTCCGCTTGGCAATGTTTTTTCTGCGAAAACTTGCAATCCGCGCAGAAAAACGATATAATGTGCCTATGGGAAGGTGAATCGGTAATGGAACAAAATAAATTGGACCGCATCAACGAATTGGCAAGGAAGGCGCGTACGGATGGGTTGACCCCCGAAGAAGCCGCTGAACAGCAACAGCTGCGCAGTGAATATATTGCTTCTTTCCGTCGCAGTCTGCAAGCGACACTGGACACCGTCTATGTAGAGGACGAGAACGGCGAGCCGGTGAAATTACAGCGCAAATCGCCGCCACTCTCCTAAAAAACTGCAAAAAAACTCCGAAGCGACCAGCTTCGGAGTTTTTTATTTGCATTATTCAGCCTCGGGAGCTGTTTCCTCAACAGTCTCTTCGGCGGGCTTGTCTTCCAGCAGAGCACGGATAGACAGGCTGATACGTTTGGCATCAAAGTCCACGTTGGTGATCTTCACGTCGACCTCTTGACCAACCTTAAGCACATCCTGCGGTTTCTCGATGCGATGATCGGCAATCTGAGAAATGTGGATCAAGCCGTCGATGCCGGGGATGATCTGCGCAAAAGCGCCGAATGCGGTCATGCCCACGACTTTCGCCTTGGTCACAGAGCCAACAGGATAGTTCGCCTTGAAGATCTCCCACGGATTGTCTTCCGCTTTGCGATAGCCCAAGGAGATCTTGCGCTTCTCGGCATCGAGATCACGGACATACACGGTCACGGTATCGCCCACGTTCATCACCTCGGAGGGATGCTTGATGCGAGACCAGGACAGCTCGGAGATGTGTACCATACCGTCAACACCGCCCAGATCCACAAACGCGCCATAAGCGGTCAGGGACTTGACAACGCCGGTATACTCCTGGCCAACCTCAATCTTCTCCCAGAATGCGGCCTCTTTTTCCTTGCGCTCTTCACGCGCCACCAGACGGACGGAACCGACAGCGTGATGACGGCGCTGATCCACTTCAATAACGCGGAAACGCATGGTGGTCTTCAGCAGCGAGGAGAGATCCTCCATACGGTTGAGAGAAGCATGGGAAGCCGGCACAAACACGCGCACACCGTTGGTGACGACCAAAATGCCGCCTTTGATCACATCGGTGACGGTGCCTTCCAGCACTTCGCCGCTCTCGCTGGCAGTCGCGACAGTATCCCAGCCTTTTTTGGCATCGATACGCTTTTTGGAAAGCATGATGGTGCCTTCCTGGTCATTGGTACGCATGATGAGCAGTTCCAGCTCATCGCCCACTTTGACCAGATCGGCAGGGTTTGCGTTGGGGTCAGCAGACAGCTCGTTGGCAGGAATGTAACCGGTCTGCTTGCGGCCGATAACCTCCACCTGCACCTCGTTGGGAGCGATGTCGGTGACGATGCCGCGAACCTTCTCATCTGTAGTTAAACTTTGAAGAGAAGCCTCAAGCGCCTCTTCAAAACTCATTTCGTCAAAGGACTTGGGCGCGGTCTCCACCGCAGGGGTTTCGTTGATGGTTTCGTTGTTGACAATTTCGGACATGGTTGTGAGTACCTCCTTTATGATATCGGCAGGGGTAGACGCTCCGGCAGTGACGCCGACGGTTTTGACACCGACGAAGTCCGCCGCACGCAACGCCGCCGCTGTCTCTACCAACACTGTCGGGCAGTGTTTCGCACAGACATCGCGCAACTTTGCCGTGTTCGAGCTTTTGCTCCCACCGACGATAACCATTATATCACACTTTTGCGATAATGCAACAGCTTCCTCTTGCCTTTTTGCCGTCGCTCCGCATATTGTATCAAATATTTTCGCGTTTGTACAGACTTTTCTTACGATTTCTGAACATTTTTTCCAAGTAAATACATTAAAAGTAGTCTGCGCCACCAAAATCAGCGGTTTTTCGACCGTTTCGGGGTGATCACGCAAAAAGTCTGCTAGCGTTTTTTCGTCGGGGAATACGTAAGACACCCCTTTGCAATGGCCGCGAATACCGATGACTTCGGCATGCGCCTCGTCACCGGCTATCAACACGGTCGCCCCATTGGCTGAC
>JAZSHG010000072.1:0-2623 GCA_045533135.1 Acutalibacteraceae bacterium | reverse complement strand
AGGGGAATAATGGCGCGTCGAGACGTCGCGCCCTACAAGGTAAATGCGACCTGCCTACGAGATTTGTAGGGACCGGCGCGCCCATCGGAAGTGCCCTTGGGGTATCCTCGACGTCCCGTTAGTATGCGTCTACCTACAATTCAACATTGTGGGTACATACATACACCTCAACTATACCATAAAAGTTTAAGAAATACAACAAAATTGTCAAAAAGCCTGTGTGACAGGGGAGAAAAGGAGAAACGCGATGACAAACAGGGCAACCGCAACCAAAATGAATACGGCACAAGCGGAGCAATGGGAGATGACAGATTTTGAGATCGGGCGCGCGTATCGGTTGGCAAAGGAGCCGGAGATGATGATCGACATCCTGGCAGACCTAAACGCGGTCAGCCGCCGTAAAATGCGCCGCAAGATGGTGTCGCTGGGGCTGATCCCAGCCAAGCGGCAGGGGGCCAAAAGCGGCAGTCACTGGTCGGCGGCAGAGGACAAGCTGTTGGAATGCGCCATGGATGAGGGCTGTTCCTTTGCGGCGGCGGCCGCTCGCCTGTCCGGGCGATCGGTCAAAAGTGTACGCAATCGCTGGGAGCGGTTGCAGGCGCACTATCTTGCCGCGCGTGCCGATCTGCCGCCGAGGGAGTGTGTGTGATATGACGGTGGGAGAGCTGATAACCGCCGCCCAAAAGCTGCCGCCTACCGCTTCGGTCAATCTGTTGGTGCCGCGTGACGGCGGTGAGGATTGGTGCGAGGCGCAGGATGCCTATCCCGACCGCGAGCTGGTGGGGCTTTGTTGGCACGAGAGCCTGACCGTGGTGGTGGGAAGTGAGGTGTGCTGATGGCGATGGGGAAAAGATTGACGGTGGCACAGGTGGAAACGGCGGTGGCACAAGCGCGGCGGTTTGCCGCCGAAAAGGGGGTGCCGCTCACACTGGAACGTGTGGCGGCGCAACTGGGGGTAAGCCGCGAGGAAGTGCGTCACCTGGCAACCTCGCCGCCGCAAGGCCGCCGTTACCAAAAAATCACCGCGCTGTTAAAGCAGGTGTATCTCGACTGCAACGCTGACCTCATTGATGAGCTGATGGCCTGCAAAAGCAGTCACGGCGGCGCCTTGTTGCTGGCGAAAAACGATTTCGGCTACACCGACAAAGGCGAAGTGACGGTGGGATTTGTGCCGGTGCAATTTGTAGGTGAGGACAGAATGGAGGATTAAACGGTGCGGCAAGTGGCAATCAACCGCGTGGTGGGGCGCGGCTACGGCGCATTTTGGCGCAGTCGCCACCGCTATCGCGTGCTCAAAGGCGGCAAAGCCTCCAAAAAATCCACCACCACCGCGCTGTGGTATATCTATCACCTGATGAAATATCCGGCCGCCAACCTCCTTGTGGTGCGCAACACCTACGCCACCCACGCCGACAGCACGATGGCACAGCTCAAATGGGCGATACGGCAGTTGGGTGTGGAGGATCTGTGGCGTGCTACGGTGGCGCCGCTGGAGCTGCGCTTTTTGCCGACAGGACAGCGCATCCTGTTTCGGGGGATGGATGACCCCGATAAGCTTGCCTCCACCACGGTGGAGCAGGGGGTGCTCTGTTGGGTGTGGGTGGAGGAGGCGTTTGAAATCGCCGATGAGGAAGGGTTCAACCGCCTTGACCTGTCGGTGCCGCGCGGCGAAGTGCCCGAGGGACTTTTTAAGCAGACCACCCTCACCTTTAATCCGTGGAGCCGTTATCATTGGCTGAAAAAGCGGTTTTTCGATACCCCTTCGCCCGATGTGGCCACCTTTACCACCGATTATCGGTGCAATGAGTTTTTAGATGACACCGACCGCGCGATTTATGAGCGGATGCGTGTGGAGGAGCCGACACGCTATCGCGTGGCAGGCTTGGGCGATTGGGGTGTGGACACAGGGCTTATCTTCACCCGTTGGGAGGTGGCGGATTTTGATGCGGCGGCGTTGCCGCTTGAGGTTAGGCGCGTGTTTGGACTGGATTATGGGTACAGCAATGACCCGACCGCGTTTATCGCGGCGGCGGTGGATGAGGAGAAAAGGCGGCTGTATATTTTCGACGAGCATCACGAAACAGGGATGCTCAATGCCGATATTGCGGCGATGTTGCGGAAAAAAGGCTATGCCAAGGAGCGTATCCGCGCCGATGCCGCCGAGCCGAAGTCGAATGAGGAGCTGCGCAGGCTTGGTATCGGGCGTATCGCGGCGGCGGCCAAAGGGCCCGACAGCGTGCGCGCAGGCATTGACCGCTTGCAAAGCTATCATTTTGTGGTGCATCCGCGGTGTGTGCATACGCGCCGCGAGCTGGAAAGCTATTGTTGGGAAACCGGACGCGATGGCGGCGGTGTGAACCGTCCGCGCGACAGGGATAATCATTTGATGGATGCGCTTCGTTATGCGATGGAGGATGCACGCAGTCGTGACAGTGTGAGCCTTGGCAGGTTCAAACGAGGTATCACCGCCGCCGATGTGTTCGGCGGCTGGGAATAAGAAAGGAGAAATGGTATGCAGGAGATGTTATGGGGACTTTTGGGCGCGCTCGTGGGATTGCTGTTGTGGCATGGCGGCGCCCTATTTGGCGGCAAGGAGCAAGAGCCAAAGCCGCCGCGCGATGCG